>NZ_JBLJBV010000065.1:0-45167 GCF_047638075.1 Phaeovulum sp. | reverse complement strand
GCGAAACGTCGGTGATTGCGGATGAAGGTGTCTATCACAATGGCAAACTGGCGGGCCGCGTGACCTCTGGCGGTTTCAGCTATCACTTTGGTCACGACATCGCTTTGGCGCTTGTCGCAACTGATCTGGCGCAAGCCGGCACCGCGCTGGAGGTCATGGTTCACAATGAAATGCGCAAAGCCACCGTCGTGCTCCACAGCCTTTATGATGCGGCCAACGCAAGGCCAAGAATGTAGCCGTGGCAATAGTTTTATTGACGCCCGAAATTCATCAGTTATCATACAGCATACAAGATAACTGTGGTGCTGCGTCCCAAATATCAACTTGCGCCCCCCTACCCCGCGCCATTCGTGCCAAAGGCTGTGAGACGGCGTAATCAGCAGGGCATCGGGCCTTATCATCAGCCGAACAAGGACAACTTCCCTATGAATGAACGCCCCGTGATCCAGTTGGAGAAAATCTCAAAAAGTTATGGGACGTTCAAAGTTCTGAGCGACGTTGATCTGTCTGTGGCAGCGGGCGAGGTATTGGCGATCATCGGGTCAAGCGGCTCGGGGAAGTCAACCTTGCTGCGCTGCATCAATTACCTGGAGCCGCCCGATACCGGTATCGTTACCGTTGGCGACACCCGATTGGACGGTGAAATTCCCCCTACCCGCCAACAGCTTTATGCGCTGCGCAAGAACATCGGCATGGTGTTTCAGTCTTTCAACCTGTTCCCGCATATGAGTGTGCTGCGCAATGTAAGCCTGGCCCAGGAACGGACATTGGGCCGCAGCCGGAAAGAGGCGGACGCGATCTCGCTTGATTTTCTGAACCGGGTCGGTCTGGCGGAAAAGGCGCATGAATACCCTGCCCGGTGTTCGGGCGGCCAACAGCAGCGTATTGCGATTGCGCGGGCGTTGGCGCTTGGCCCCAATGTCATGTTGTTTGACGAACCGACATCCGCGCTTGACCCCGAACTGGGGCTAGAGGTTCTGGCGGTCATGCGCGAGCTGGCCGAAAGCGGGATGACGATGATTGTTGTCACCCATGAGATGAGCTTTGCAGGGAACGTTTCCGATCACGTAATGTTCATGGCGGACGGTAAAGTTGTCGAATACGGCAACAGCAAAGAGGTTCTTGGTAACCCGCAAACGCCGCGCGCCAAACGCTTCCTTCGTGCGGTGAACGAACGATGACCTATGCCAATTTCCTTCAGATCCTTCTAGGCTTGCCGATCACCATCGCGCTGACCGGGGTGGCGTTTTTGGTGGGTGCCATCCTTGGGTTTCCGCTTATGTTGGCGCGCCAATCCAAGATCCGTGTGGTTCGCATCCTCACGCTTGCGCTGATCACGCTTATTCGGGCGATCCCGCCGATCGTGTGGTTGTTCATCGTGTTTTTTGGCGTCGGGGTTGCGGCGGTGCAGATGTCGCCCTTTGTGTCGGCGGCGATCGTGTTTGGCATAATCGCAACCGTCAACATGGCCGAAATCTACCGTGGCGGCATGATTTCCATCCACGAGGGTCAGTGGGAGGCGGCGCGCGCGCTAAACCTCGGCCACCGCCATACCTTCACCGACATCATCATCCCGCAGATGTTTCGTGTCTCGCTTCCGTCGGCGGCGACCTATGCCATCGGCTTGCTGAAAGATTCCTCCATCGCCTCGACCATTGGCGTGATTGATCTGGCCTATCGCGGCAGCATGGTTTCGCAGATGACATTCAAGGGGCTAGAGGTCTTTGCCGTCGTCGGGGTTCTCTACATTCTGATAAGCCTGCCAATCGCCTGGCTTTCACGCATGGCGGACTATCGTCTGCAAACAAGGGTGGCCCGCTGATGGACGCGTTGTTGATGGGCGTAACCTGGGATGAGATCGTATCCTGGCTGCCCGGTTTTTGGGCCGGATTCTTGATCAGTATCAAGCTAACGGCGCTGGCACTTATCATCGGGTTTCCGCTTGGCCTGGTGTTTGCCCTGGGCGTAAAGGCCAAATCCCTGGTGTTTCGAATCCCGGCCTTTGTTCTGGTTGAGCTGGGTCGCGGGGCTCCGGCGCTCGTGCTGCTGCAATTCATGTATTTCGGCCTGCCCACCGTGAATATGCCGCTAAGCGCATTTGCCTCGGCCACAATCGCGCTAAGCTGGAATGCCGGGGCCTACGCCAGCGAGATTATCCGCGCGGGTCTGGGGGCCGTTGCCGCAGGCCAGACCGAGGCCGCCACAGCACTTGGGCTTAGCCGCAGGGATACCTACCAGTTCATCCTTCTGCCCCAGGGGCTACGCGTGGCGACACCCGCGCTGATGGGGCTGGCGATCCTGACTTTTCAGGGCACATCGCTTTGTTTCGCGATTTCGCTGCCTGAAATTATCAGCCGCGCCTACAACGTGGGGGCAAACACCTTCCACTATTTCCCTGCGCTTACCATTGCCGGGCTGTTTTTTGCGGCCGTCTGCATTCCAGCGTCGTTCCTCGTCTCCTGGGTGGAACATCGTGCTGGGTCTGGCTCTCGTTCGCGGGGGTAAATCAAAATACCGGGAATCAACAAGGAGTTGGGCTATGAAGACTGCATCAAGAATTCACTGGAGTTCCCTTGCCTTTGGCGCGCTGCTGTCCTTTGGCGTCGCAGGCACGGCAACCGCACAAGACAGTTGCACCCCCAAACATGAAGGTTTGCAGACACTCGAACAAGGGTTCATCATCCCGGCCGTAACGATCCTCGTGCCGTTTTCCTTTATGGACGCGAACGGCAAAGCCAGCGGTATCGACGGAGATATCCTGGCCGAAATCGCCAAGATGGAATGTCTGGAAATCAAACCACAGACGGTCGACACCGCCGCGGCGATCCAGTCTGTCATCTCAAAGCGGGCCGATACGACGGTGGGCGCATGGTACCGGACAGAAAAGCGCGCCGAAGTCGTCAATCTGTCGGCACCGCTTTATGTTGACCAGATGAGTGTTTGGTCAAAAGCCGGCATCGACACAATGACAGGTCTGGAAGGCAAGACCGTCGGGACAGTGCAGGGCAACCTTTGGGTTACTGACGTTGCGGCGATTTTGGGCGATAGTCTGATGCTTTATCCAAACTCGGTCGGGATGCAGCAGGATCTGATGTCCGGCAGGATCGACGCGGGGCTGGAAGGCATGGGGGCCGCCATTGCGGCCATGAGCGCCGGCGGAATGGAAGGCATGCAGATCAAGCCGATTCAACCCGATGACCGTGTAGGCGCCAGCCAGGCGGCGGGTCAGATCACCTTCCCCTTGGCCAAGGGCAACGACGCGCTTCTTGCGGCCTTTGATGACGATATCAAAGAACTGCATGAAAGCGGCAAGATCGCGGAAATCCTTGAGAAATATGGGATGAGCCCCAGCGCGGCGGACACCGGTGAGGCCCGTTTGCTGAAGTAATCGGGTGGCCCCTTGCGTATGTTGTGACGTAGGGGGCCAGCCAATCCGCAGATAAAATCCAGGCGTCATGCCCCGTGCATGGCCCAAAACCGGCCGCAAAATCACCCCGATCAGCGGCAATCCATTTGAACGCCATCACTCGGCCTCGGGCGACGGTATGGAGAGACGACAATGACATCCGCTGATCCTCTTTTGCAGCCCTATACGCTAAAGCATCTGACAATGCGCAACCGCATCATGTCTACCGCGCATGAACCCGCGTTTACCGATGACGGGATGCCCAAGGACCGCTACCGGCTTTATCATTCCGAAAAGGCCAAAGGCGGCATCGCGCTGACGATGATCGGCGGCTCGTCCATCGTTGCGCCAGATAGCCCACAGCTTTTCGGCAACATCATGCTTTACAAGGACGAAGTCGTGCCGTGGTTGCAAGAGCTGTCGGACGACGTTCACAGCCACGGTGCTGCCGTCATGATCCAGATCACCCATCTGGGGCGGCGTGCGACGTGGAACAAGGCAGATTGGCTTCCCACGGTTGCGCCCTCGTCGATACGCGAACCGGCGCATCGCGCCTATCCCAAATCCATGGAAGATTGGGATGTGACGCGGATCGTCAAGGATTATGCTGATGCCGCCGAGCGTGTAAAGGCGGGTGGCCTCGATGGGTTTGAGTTGCAATGCTACGGCCATCTGATCGACCAGTTCTGGTCACCCATTACCAACCACCGCGATGATGAATATGCGGGCAGTCTTGATAACCGGCTAAGGTTCCTGTTCCAGATCATCGGCGCCATTCGCGAACGGGTTGGCCCTGATTTTCTGGTAGGCTCGCGGCTGGTCTGCGACGAGGAAACACCGCGCGGCCTGTCCAAAGAGGAAGGCATAGCGATTGCGCAAAAGCTGGAAGCGTCGGGTCAGTTTGATTTTCTGAACGTGGTTCGGGGGCGGACCGAATCCGAAGAGGTCCTGTCACGGATGATCCCCGGCATGGGCTCCCCTTCTGCCCCGCAGCTTGATTTTGCCGGCGAGGTGCGTCGTGCCAGCGGCATGCCAACCTTCCATGCCGCCCGAATTCAGGATGTGGCAACCGCGCGCCACGCGATTGCCGCGGGCAAAGTGGACATGATCGGCATGACGCGGGCGCATATGGCAGACCCGCATATCGTCAAAAAGATCATTGCCAAGAACGAAGACGATATCCGCCCCTGCGTTGGTATGGGCTACTGCATCGACAGCATTTACGGCGGTCAGGCGTCGTGCATCCACAACCCCGCCACCGGCCGCGAAGCAACCGTGCCCCATGTCATCACCCCCTCAACCGGACCAAAGAAAACGGTTGTGGTGATCGGCGCGGGCCCCGGTGGGCTTGAGGCGGCGCGGGTTGCCGCCGAACGCGGCCACCGGGTTGTCGTCTTTGAGGCCGGCGATGCGGCTGGCGGCCAAGTCCGGATCACCGCCGGGCTGAAGCGACGGCGCGAAATCATGGGCATCATCGACTGGCGGCTTGCGCGTTGCGAACAGCACGGGGTCGACATTCGGTACAATACCTTTGCCGAGGCAGACACCGTGCGGGCTGAAAACCCGGATGTCGTGATCGTGGCCACCGGCGGGCTGCCCAACACATCCTTTCTTGATGCGGGCGAAGACCTTGTCACGACCAGTTGGGCCATTCTGACGGGTGCCGAACGTCCGGCCCAATCCGTCATTCTATATGATGACAACGGCGCCCATCCGGGGATGACCACCGCCGAGTTTCTGGCCCAATCGGGTAGTGCGCTGTCCTTTGTGACCCCCGAACGCACCTTGGCGCCGGATGTTGGCAGCACCAGCTTTCCGCCTTATTTCCGCGTTTTCACCCAAAAGAAAGTTGCCATAACGCTTGGCCTGCGGCTTGAGGCCGTGCGGCGCGAGGGCAATTCGCTGGTGGCGACCTTTTATGATGAATATGGCCGCCAGCATATCGAAAAGCAGGCCGATCAGATCGTAGTCGAACATGGCACGTTGCCGCTGGACGATCTTTATTTTGATCTGAAACCAGACTCTTCCAATCTGGGCGAGGTGGATTATCAGGCGTTGATAGATAACCATCCCCAGAATGTGACGCGTAACCCAAAGGGCAGTTTTCTGCTTTATCGGGTCGGTGATGCGATCTCGGGGCGAAATATTCTGGCCGCGATCTATGACGCCATCAGGCTGACGAAGGATCTGTGATTTTGACCAAAGTGCGGACGAAGATCATACCCCTACACCAGATCATGGGGGGGCAAAGGCTATGCCCCCCAGCCTGATTGAGTCAGATACCTTGCTGCCATCTCTCGACCCGCTTTTGCTGGTTGAAGCGATCCGCGCAGGGCATCAGCACGAGGCGATTCCGACGGCCCGGTCTGCCTTGGAGGACATCCAGGAAAACGGCGAAATCAATCACTTCATTTCCTTGACGGCCTGGCAACCGGGAACGGCGCTTGGGGCAAAACTATCCACAGTCTTTCCCGCCAATGAACGGCTTGGCCATGGGCAGAATATCCATTCGGTCTTTGTGCTTTTTGATGGGGAAAATGGTGCGCTGCTTGGCGTTATCACGGGTGACAGTTTTACGCGCTACAAGACCGCAGCGGATTCAGCCCTGGGCGCCTCAATCCTTGCCAGATCTGATGCGACAAATCTTGTCGTCTTGGGCGCCGGGTCACAGGCCGAACCGCATATCCGTCTGATGTGTGCGGTTCGACCATCCATAAAACAGGTAACCATCTGGAATCGCACAGAATCGAAAGCACGCGCCCTGACCGATAACCTGTCGTTGCCGGGGGTGAAGGTCGCCTCAACCACCGATCTTGAAAGTGCGGTCAGGGCTGCCGACATCGTGACCTGCATCACCAGTGCGTCAAAGCCTGTGTTAAAAGGCGCGTGGCTGCAACCGGGAACCCATGTAGACTTGGTCGGCGCCTTTACCGACGCCATGCGCGAAAGCGATGATGAGACCATGCGGCGCGGGCGGATTTTTCTGAACAACCCCGCATTGGCGATGGCGTCAGGCGATATCTCAGCCCCGATCGCCACAGGCGTCATTTCGGCGTCAAGCATCGCAGGGGATCTCTTCGACCTATGCACTGGGCGCGTCGCCGGGCGGACTTCTGCGGCAGAGATCACCATCTACAAAAATGCGGGTGGCGGGCATCTTGATCTGATGGTGGCGCGGGCGCTTTATAAATTATCCAACACCCGCGCCGACCCAACAGTCTAAGTGCCCGTTGATCCTTGCCCAGGTAACCACCCTGGACAAGGCCAATCAGATCGCCCCTTCCGTGCCCCTGATCAACTATAGATGGGGAAACGGTCGCACAGGATTTTGACCTCGGCGCGCATAGCCGCCTCAATTTCCGCGTCGCCTTCGGGGTTGTTGGCAAGACCGCGCAGCACCCGCAGGATCATCTCGCCAATGGCGCGAAACTCTGGCTCGCCAAAGCCGCGGGTGGTGCCCGCAGAGCTACCCAAACGAATGCCAGACGTCACGAAAGGCTTTTCCGGATCGAAGGGAATCGCGTTCTTGTTGCAGGTCAGGCCAGCGCGTTCCAATGCAATCTCGGCCGCTTTGCCGGTGACGCCCAACGGGCGAAGATCACACAGCACCATGTGCGAGTCTGTTCCGTTGGAAACGATCCCCATACCACCGCTGCTCAGGGTATCGGCCAATGCACGGGCATTCGCGATCACGCTGGCGGCATAGCCCTTGAACGATGGCGCCAGCGCCTCGCCAAAGGCCACGGCCTTGGCGGCGATGACATGCATCAACGGGCCACCCTGGTTGCCGGGAAACACGGCCGAGTTGAACTTTTTACCCAACGCCTCATCATTGGTCAGGATCATGCCGCCACGCGGACCGCGCAGCGTTTTATGCGTGGTGGTAGTCACGACATGGGCATGCGGCATCGGGTCAGGATATAGCCCCGCCGCGATCAGACCCGCGTAATGGGCCATGTCAACCATCAGATAAGCGCCGATTTCATCAGCAATCTCGCGAAATGCGGCAAAGTCGATGTGGCGCGGATAGGCCGAGGCCCCGGCGACGATCAGTCTGGGCTTTGTTTCAAGCGCAACCTTACGAACATTATCCATGTCGATCAGCTGGTTATCCTCACGCACCTCGTAGCTGACCACGTCAAACCACTTGCCTGACATCGTCACCGGCGATCCGTGCGTCAGATGCCCGCCGTGCGCCAGATTCAGACCCATGATCCGGTCGCCGGGTTGCAGCAGGGCCAAAAACACCGCCTGGTTCGCCTGTGCGCCCGAATGCGGCTGAACGTTCACAAACCCCGCGCCGAACAGTTGCTTGGCACGGTCGATGGCGATCTGTTCGACGGTATCGACATGCTCGCAGCCGCCGTAATAGCGCCGGCCGGGGTAACCTTCGGCGTATTTGTTGGTCAGCACCGACCCTTGCGCGCGTAGCACATCAAGGCTGACGATATTTTCCGATGCGATCAGCTCGATCTGGTTCATCTGGCGGTCAAGTTCCAGATCAATGGCGTCCGCGATTGCCTTGTCGGTGATGCGGCTGGCGTTCAGGGTTTTCAACATGACATGGGGCCTTTCGGGCAAGGAGAGATCGGGCCGCGCCCGAAGGCGTGGCCATCAGTTTCAGGAAAACGTTATGTCACAACCCGCTGGCAAGCTCGCGCGTGGCGATTTGCAGCAGCGTGTGAACATGCGGAAAGAAGGACCGCCACACCTCGATGCGAAACGCATCTTTGCTGTCACGCAACAGCACGATCTGCGCACTGTCAAACACCGTGCGCTTGGCACTGCCGGGGGCTATGCGCGCAAGGTCAAGCGGGCAGCCAACCGACAAAAGCTCTGCCGCGCGGGGCCCGCGGATCTCAATGGTGATTTCGCGGTCCGAAATCACGGTCAGGCTGTTCGGCGTGGTGACGCGCAGCGTATCGAAGGCAGCGGTGATCGCGGCCTGCTCATCCTCGGGGGCGTGCAAAAGCCACTCATCTGGGCCAAGGCAATACGCTGCGCGCCCCCCCTTGATAGCACCCTGCCCGACTTTGGCCGGAATGGGCACGCCAAAGGCCCTGGAGGCGGCGGCCAGATCATCGGGGTCCACACGCAGGTTAAGCCGGGCCACCGGGGGCAGAACGGAAACCGACACGGCATCAAGGGAACTTACCTGGGCATTCATTGGATCATCCTCTTCATTCGACTTTCAGCCGTTCACCGGCCGGGTCGTAAAATACCGTGCCGGTAACCTTGGCAGTGACAGCGCTACCGCTTGCCATTGGAATATGAAGCGTGTCGCCCATCCGGTCGAACCCTCCTTCAACCACCGCCATCGCAATCGAGCGCCCCAATGCCGCAGACCAGTAGGAACTGGTCACATGGCCGATCATCTTCATCGGCTTGGGTTGGTTGGGGTCAAGCACGATCTGCGCCCCCTCGACCAGCACCTCTTTGGGGTCGTCAGTCAACAGCCCAACCAGTTGCTTGCGCCCCTTGGCAACGATATCGGGCCGCGCAAGCGAGCGTTTGCCGACAAAGTCCGGCTTGGCCTTGCCGATGGCCCAGCCGATACCCGCATCCAGCGGCGTCACAGTGCCGTCAGTATCCTGGCCAACGATGATATAGCCTTTTTCGGCGCGTAAAACGTGCATCGTTTCGGTGCCATAGGGGCAGATGTCGTATTGCTTGCCGGCCTCCATCAACTTTTCCCACAGCGCGCGCCCGTGGCGGGCGGGGACGTTGATTTCAAAGCTCAACTCGCCGGTAAAGCTTAGCCGGAACAGCCGCGACGGGAACCCAGCCACGGTGCATTCGGCCACCGACATATGCGCAAAGGCGGCGTCGGATATATCCAGCCCGTCAACCAATGGTGCCAGCAACTTTCGCGTATTGGGGCCGTTGAGCGCGATGGTCGCCCATTCTTCTGTGGTCGAGGTCAGCCAGACCTTGAGATCCGGCCATTCGGTCTGCAGATAATCCTCCATCATGTTCAGCACGCGCGCCGCACCGCCGGTGGTGGTGGTCACATGGAACAGATCGTCGCGCATCCGGCCAATCACGCCATCATCGCGGATAAAACCATCCTCGCCCAAAAGCAGACCATAGCGGCAGCGCCCCACCCCGAGCTTGGTCCACGGGTTGGTGTACATGCGGTTCATGAATTCCACCGCATCGGGGCCCGAAACCTCGATCTTGCCAAGGGTCGATGCATCAAAGATGCCCAGCGAATTTCGCGCAGCCATGCATTCACGCGCCACGGCCGTGTGCATGTCTTCGCCCGCCTTGGGGAAATACCACGCGCGCCGCCATAACGCGACGGGTTCGAACACAGCGCCGTTTTCTTCGGCCCAGGCGTCAATCGGTGTCTTGCGCGTCACCTCAAACTGGCGACCCTTGTGATAGCCTGCCAGCGCGCCAAAGGTCGTTGGCGTATAGGGCGGGCGGAAGGTGGTCAGGCCAACCTGAGGCACCTCTTTGCCAAGCGCGTCGGACGCGATTGTCAGGCCGTTCATGTTCGACAGCTTGCCCTGATCGGTGGCCATGCCGTTGGTGGTGTAGCGCTTCACATGTTCGATCGAGCGCATACCTTCGCGCACCGCCAGACGAATATCCTTGGCCGTCACATCGTTTTGAAAGTCGATAAAGGCCTTGGCGCGGCCCGGGCTTCGATCCGTCGGCAGTTCCTTTTGGGTGATGCCGGTGCCGGCGCGATCATTGCTGACGGCATAGGTCGCGGCCCCTGCCTTTTGGCCAAGCGCGCGCAGCGCCTCGGCGCCTGCTTTGGCACCATCATCAAGCGCAGAGGCAATACCCCAAAGGCCGCGGCCCGCGCCGGCGATATGCACCGCCTCGGTCTTGTGGCCGGGCAGGTAGGCCTTGGCCTTCGGGTCCCAGTCAAGCGACCCTTTGGTGTGGCTGAACAGATGCAATGAGGGCGTCCACCCGCCGCACATCAGCACCGCATCGCACGCAATCGTGCGGGCTGCGCCGACCGTTCCGCCCCGCACCGGGTTGACGCGGATCGACTTGACGCGCAGCCGGCCACCGGTTGCGGTGGCGGTGTGGCCCGTCAGGGTTTCAATACCGCGCGACATGGCCTGCTGCATCAGCGCGGGCGCAATATCGGTGCGCGTATCGACGATGGCGGCCACCTTGCAGCCCGCCTCTGCCAGATCAAAGGCGGTGTGCCAGGCGCTGTCGTGGCTGGTCAGGATCACCGGATTGTCACCGACCCTGACACCGAAACGGCTCAGGAAGGTCTGCGCCGCGCCCGAGGTCATCACGCCGGGGCGGTCGTTGCCGTCAAACACCATCGGGCGTTCAATGGCGCCTTGGGCCAGCACAACCTGACCGGCCCGCACCCGCCACAGCCGTTCGCGCGGCGCGCCGGCGGGCAGATCCGCCAGATGATCGGTCAGTTTCTGGCACAGGCCCACCATATTCTGATGATAATAGCCAATTGCCGTGGTGCGCGACATCAGCCGCACATTGGGCAGCGCCGCCAGTTCTGCCAGCGCAGATGCCAGCCAGTCCCACGCAGAGGCGCCGTCGATAGCGGGGTTGGGTTCGGACAACAAGGTGCCGCCCATTTCCGCATGCTCATCCACCAGCACAACGCTTGCGCCGCCCCGCCCTGCCGTCAATGCAGCCGCAAGGCCCGCCGGCCCGGAACCGACGATCAGCACATCGCAATGCAAATAACGGCTCGCGTAGTGATCGGGGTCCACTTCGGTCGGGGCACGGCCCAGCCCGGCCGAGCGGCGGATGATGGGTTCATAGACCCGGTCCCAGAAACTGCGTGGCCACATGAAGGTCTTGTAGTAGAACCCGGCCGAAAACAGCATGTAAAGCCGGTCGTTGATCGCACCCATATCGAACTTGAGCGAGGGCCACTTGTTCTGGCTTTCCGCCACGAGATTGGCATGAATCTCTTGCATGGTGGCGCGGGTGTTTGGCTCAAACCGGCCCGGGCCACGGGTGACGCCAACCAGCGCGTTCGGCTCTTCCGATCCGGCGGTGACCACGCCGCGCGGGCGGTGGTATTTGAAACCGCGGCCCATCAGATGCACGCCATTGGCCAACAGTGCCGAGGCAAGGGTGTCGCCCTCATAGCCCTGATAGGACTGGCCATCAAAGGTGAAACGAACGGGGCGATCCGTGTTGATGCGGCCACGGCCCCTGATGCGGAACGGGTTCATTCTGCGGCCTCCAGTTCGGTTGCGTCAGGACGGGGTTCCCCGGCCTTGTAGGTGGTCACGAAACGGTCGCTTACCGTGTCGCGCAGCGCGTTGAAAAAGCGGCCGCAGCCGTTGATATGGCGCCAGCGTTCGGCATGGATCCCGCGCGGATTGGACCGGATGAACAAAAAATCACGCCATTCTTCATCACTCAGCGCCGAGGGGTCGACCGGGCGCGCGATATGCGCTTCGCCTGCGTAGGCAAATTCCAGTTCGGGCAGCGTATCATCGCAATAGGGGCAATGGATCAAAAGCATCGTCTGAACTCCTTAGTGCGCGACGGCGGCGGCGGCGGCCTCATCAATCAGCCGGCCGGTGGTGAAACGCTCAAGCGTGAAGGGCGCGTTGATCTTGTGCGGCTCGTCCTTGGCGACGGTCCAGGCCAGCAGATGCGCGGCCCCCGGCGTGGCCTTGAATCCGCCCGTCCCCCAGCCACAGTTGACGTAAAGCCCCTTGACCGGGGTTTTGCCCAGAATGGCCGAGCGGTCAGGTGTCACATCGACGATACCGCCCCATTTGCGCAGCATGCGCATGCGGTTGAAGATCGGAAAGACCTCGCAGATTGCGGCCACGGTATGTTCGATCAGCGGCAGGCCGCCACGTTGCGAATAGCTGACATACTGGTCGGTGCCAGACCCGATCACCAGTTCGCCCTTGTCGGACTGGCTGATATAGGCGTGCACGGTGTTTGACATCACGACGCAGGGAAAGACCGGCTTGATCGGTTCTGACACTAGCGCCTGAAGCGGGTAGCTTTCCAGCGGCATCTTGACGCCCGCCGTCTGCATGATGACCGAGGTGTGACCCGCCGCGGAAACCGCAACCTTCTTTGCCCTGATAAAGCCCTTGGCGGTATCGACGCCCTCAACCGCGCCATCCGGCCCGCGACGGATCGCGATCACCGGGCAGTTCTGGATGATGTCCACGCCACGCTTGGCCGCCGCACGCGCATAGCCCCATGCCACCGCATCGTGACGCGCGGTGCCCGCGCGCATCTGCAAGGCCGCGCCCATCACCGGATAGCGCGCATCAGGCGAGATATTCAGCGGCGGGCAGAACGCCTTGGCCTCGTCGCGGCTGAGCCAGCGGTTATCGACCCCGTTCAGCCGGTTCGAGTGGATATGGCGCTGGAACGACTGCACATCATGCACGTTATGCGCCAGCATCATCACGCCGCGCTTTGAAAA
Organism: Phaeovulum sp.; assembly: GCF_047638075.1. Lineage (NCBI taxonomy): Bacteria > Pseudomonadati > Pseudomonadota > Alphaproteobacteria > Rhodobacterales > Paracoccaceae > Phaeovulum > Phaeovulum sp. The sequence goes on along the minus strand of NZ_JBLJBV010000065.1, from coordinate 32,352 downwards.
CATCACGTTGTAGTTCAGCTCGGTCGACAGGTTGTCCCACAGATCCAGCGCGTGATCGTAAAGCTTGGCGCTTTCGTCATAAAGATAGTTCGACCGGATGATCGTGGTATTGCGCCCGGTGTTTCCGCCCCCAAGCCAACCCTTCTCGATCACCGCGACATTGGTGATGCCGTGTTCTTTTGCCAGGTAATAGGCCGCGCCCAGCCCGTGCCCCCCAGCCCCCACGATGATGACATCGTATTCTTTCTTGGGCTGCGCGTCGGGCCACTGTTCGGCCCAGTTCTTGTTTCCGGTCAGCGCATTTTTCAACAGCGCCATGGCAGAGAAATGGGTCATTGCGTAGCCTTTCGGGGCGGAGATTTCAGCGTGATGAAACATCATTGCAGGGGGGGTGGTTTTTTACTGTATGTATGCGTCAAATCAGCGTTACAATTGCGCCACCCAGAAAGGAGCCGCGCCATGCCCACAGCTTCTGTTGCCGCCTTGGCACCCCGCCTGCGCGTCGGTTTCATCCTGACACGGCGGTTCACCCTGTGCGCCTTTGCCAATTTCGTCGATGTCCTGCGCCTTGCCGCAGACGAAGGCGACCGTTCGCGCCCGATTCTGTGCAGCTGGAAGGTGCTGTCCGCAACGATGAATCCGGTTACATCCAGCAGCGGCGTGACGGTGCAACCCGAGGAACGGCTGGGCGATCCAAAGCGCTTTGACTACATCGTCGTCGTCGGCGGCCTGATGGAAGAGTTGGAGCGCATTACCCCCCAATACACCGCCTTCCTGCAACGCGCCGCACAGGCCGATGTGCCGCTTGTCGGGGTTTGCACCGGCGCGTTCGTACTGCACCGGGCCGGGCTGATGCAGGGCTATCGTTGCTGCGTCAGCTGGTTTCACCACAATGATTTTCTGGAACAGTTTGACGGCATCAACCCGATCTCTGACCAGATTTTCGTGGTGGACCGGGGCCGGCTGACCTGTTCGGGGGGGGCCAGTTCGGCGCAGCTGGCCGCCTATCTGGTGGACCGTCACATCGGTCGCGCGGCCGCCAAGAAAAGCCTGTCGATCATGATGATCGACGAGGCGATGGCAGCCGAACGCCCGCAACCGGGTCTGCCGCTAGAGCTGTTGACAACCGATCCGCTGGTGAAACGCGCGCTGCTGACGATGCAGCAACGGCTTGACACGCCGCTGACAGTTGGCGCGTTGGCCGAGCGCCTCAAGGTCAGCCGCCGCAAGCTGGAGCGTCATTTCGCAGAGGCGCTTGAACTGACACCGTCCGAGGCGGGCAAGAAGATCCGCCTGACCCACGCCGAGCTTTTGCTGCTACGCAGTGAACGCTCGATCACGCAGATCGCACAGGAAACCGGCTTTTCCGACGTATCTCATCTGATAAGGGTGTTCAGGGCCGTGCATGGCACGACCCCGGAAGTTTGGCGCAAGGCACAAAGCCAGCCCCCGCCCCGCTAGCGCGAGGATTTGCGCGAAAGAAAGGCAAGCGCCGCAAACAGCGTGATCGACAGCGCCAAAAGCATCGTTGCCGCGGCCATGATCGTTGGGTTGATCTGATCCCGAATACCCGCAAACATCTGCACCGGCAGGGTGCGTTGCTCGGCTGCGGTCATGAACAGGGCCACCACCACCTCATCGAACGATATGGCAAAGGCAAAGATCGCACCCGAAATGACACCGGGTAGAATGTTGGGCAGTGTCACCCGGAAAAACGCAGACACCCCCGAAGCACCAAGGCTATGTGCGGCACGCGTCAGGTTGTTGTCATAAGTTGACAGCGTCGCTGTGACCGTAATCACCACAAACGGGGTGGCCAGCGCCGTATGGGCGAAAACCAGACCCGCGCGGGTGTTGGTCAGTCCGAATTGCCCAAAGAACAGATAGCTGCCAACGGCAACGATCACGATCGGCACGATCATCGGTGAGATCAGCAACGCCATCACAACCCGTCGCGCCGGGAAATCCGGCCTTGCGATGCCCAGCGCCGCCAGGGTGCCAAGGGTGGTAGCAAACAACGTGGTCAGCACCGCCGCAATGGCGCTATTGACCATCGCACTCAGCCAGCGTGGGTTGCCGAACAGATCCGCATACCAACGCAACGAATATTCGCGCACCGGCAGGGTGAAAAACGGATCTTTCGAAAACGAGAGCGGCACGATGATGAACAAAGGCGCGATAAGAAACAGCATCACCGTAACGGCAAAGACCACAACCAGGATCCGTAACAGACGTTCTGACGGGGTTGCATAGGATGGAAGCCACATGTTGATTTACCCCAGTTTCAGCTTATCAGCGCCGACAAGACGCAAGAACAGGCCATAGATCGCCAGCGTCACAACCAAAAGAACCACCCCCAAAGCTGCAGCAAGCCCCCAGTTGAGATCGCGGTTGATATAGGTCGAGATGAAGTTTGACACCATTTGGTCCTGTGGCCCGCCAACCAACGCCGGGGTGATATAATAGCCCAGCGACAGGATGAAGGTCATCAGGCAGCCTGCCACCACACCAGGCATCGTCTGCGGCGCATAGATCCGCCAAAAGGCCGAGGTTGGCCCCGCCCCAAGGGATCGCGCGGCACGCAACTGCGTAGGCTGGATCGACCGCATCACCGAATAGATCGGCAGAATGGTAAACGGCAGCTGTATGTGCGTCATCGCGGTGACAGTGCCGACACGGGTAAAGATCAGTTGCACTTTCTCCGCTGTAAGATGCAGCGTAAGCAGGATCGAGTTGATCACCCCATCCGATTGCAGCAACACAACCCACGCCGTCGTGCGCACCAAAAGCGATGTCCAGAGCGGCAACAGCACCATCAGCATCATGATCCCCGCAATGGCCTTGGGGGCGATCGTCAGAACATAGGCCACCGGATAGCCAAGCAGCAACGTAAAGGCCGTGACCATCCCCGCCACCAGCAGCGTGCGGCCCAGGATCGGCAGAAAAATGGCCTGATCCGGGGCAACCTTTTCCAGGCCCCCGCTGGGTGCCTGTTTCAAATCAACAGCCGTCAGCAGGTAATAGGAGGTCAGACCCGCCCCGTTGCGCTGGATGACCGACCAGACTTCGGGGTTGGCCCAGGCATCATCCGCCGCCAGAAACTTTTCGCGGTAAGGGCCGGTTTTCAACTTTGCAGCCATTCGCGCCGCCCCAAGCACCTTGCTGCGCATCCCCGAGATTTCATAGTTCAACCGTTTCCCCACAAGCGCCGCGGTTCTGTTCGCATTGGCCTGTTTCAGATCGCCGGCAAGGGCCGCAAAGACGGCCTCATCGGGGGTCGATGTGCCATCCCAGCTTTCCAATGCCACCAGCGTGTTTGGCAGCACGGTGCGTGCTTCGGGGTTATCGACCGCTGTTATCAGCAAGGAAAGGATCGGCGCCACAAAGGCGATAACCAGAAAGGCCACCAACGGCAGCGCAAGCGCAAAGGCCTTGCGGCGTGCCGGTTTCGCGGCGCGACGGACCGCAACAAAAGTGCGGACCCGTTCCATATCAATTGACTTTGCGGGGGTTACGCTCATCGCTCAGCCCTCCAACAGGCGGCAGGCCGCAGGCATGCAAGCCAGATGCACCGTTTCACCCGCAGTAAACGCCCGTGCCGAAGCAATGGGTATACGCGCCGTCAGGATCTGGCCCCCAAACGCCTCGACAGAAAGCCGCATGTGATCACCCAAAAAGAACACATCTGTCGCGGTTCCCGAAAACAGGTTCGCCCCCGGCGGAACCTGTTCCCCCGCAAGCATGATGTTTTCAGGCCGCACCGATAGCGTAAGCCCGTCCTTTCCGCCTGCCGGGTCCGCGCCGCCCGCTTTCAGTATTGCGCCGTCCGCCATGCGCACCACAGCCTGCCCCGCCTCGCGGCCCACAAAGCTGCAAGGCATGGTATTGTTCTCGCCAATAAACCCGGCGACAAAGCGGTTTTCGGGCGCGTTATAAAGCGTCTTTGGATCGGCAAGTTGCTGAATGCGCCCATCATGAAACACCGCGATACGGTCTGACATGGTCAGCGCCTCGGATTGGTCATGTGTCACATAGACCATGGTAATCCCCAGCGAGGTTTGCAGATGCTTGATCTCGATCTGCATCCTTTCACGCAACTGTTTGTCCAGCGCGCCCAAGGGTTCGTCCATCAACACCAATGAGGGCTCAAACACCAGCGCCCGCGCCAGCGCGACGCGCTGTTGCTGGCCGCCTGACATCTGTCCCGGCTTGCGGTCGCCCAATGCCTCCAGGCTGACGCGGCCAAGCGCGCGTTTCACCTTCTCCTGCGCCTCATTGCCTTTGACGCCCCGATAGCGCAGCGGAAAAGCCACGTTTTCGGCCACCGTCATATGTGGAAACAGCGCGTAGTTCTGAAACACGAAACCAATGTTGCGCTTTTCCGGCGGCAGCTTTTCCACTGGCTTGCCGTCCAGCATGATATGCCCCAGCGTCGGGCGTTCAAACCCGCCCAGCATCATCAGCGTGGTAGTCTTGCCCGAGCCCGAAGGCCCGAGCATGGTCAAAAATTCCCCACGCGCGACATCCAGGTTGAGGTCTTTCACAACGTATTGGATACCATCGTAAGATTTCTTGACTGCCGTAAAACTGACGAGCGCATCATTGGTCTTGCCCGTCGTCACCATATCGCTTTGCACAGTATTCATGATGCGCTCCTTTTGCATTGGGGCCTGGATTACCGCGCCAGCCAAGTGGTGAACCGCTTGCGGATCTCATCTCCGTTATCCGCCCAGAAGGCGTTGTCCAAGGTCAGGGCAACGGTCAGGTTTTCGGGGCTGGTCGGCAGGTTTGCGGCATCCTCTGGGGCCACGAACGGCGCAGCTGATTTACGCACCGGACCATAGGGGATATATTTGGTGATCCCCGCCAGAACTTCCGGCTCTACCGCGTATTTGATGAACGCCATCGAGGCTTCGCTGTTTTTCGCCCCTTTGGGGATCACCCAGTAGTTTGAATCAAGGATCTGGTTGTCCCAGACGATCTTGAAGTTCTGACCTTCGTTGTTCGCGTTGTAGATACGGCCGTTCCAGGCTGTGGTCATCACCACCTCGCCCGAAGCCAGCAGTTGCGGCGCCTGGGCACCCGCTTCCCACCAGACAATGCTGTCCTTGATGGTGTCCAGTTTCGCAAAGGCGCGATCAACACCTTCCGGTGTGGCAAGGTCTTCGTAAACCTGATCCGCCGGCACGCCATCAGCCAGCAAGGCAAATTCAAGATTGGTTGCCGGGTTTTTCCACAGCCCGCGCTTGCCGGGGAATTTGTCCGTGTCAAACAGATCGGCAATCACTGTGGGGCCGTTTTCCAGCGTGGCCGCATTATAGGCCAGTGCCGTCGAATAGACGATCGTCCCGACACCGCACTCAGAGGTGGTGCCCTCCAGCCAGTCGTCCTGGGGGCCGATCTGGTCCCAGTCGATAACTTCAAAAATACCCTCGTCACACCCTTGCAACAATGTCGGCGCGTCAACATCCACAACGTCAATGGTGGTATTGCCGGATTCGACCATAGCCGCAATCTTGGCGATTTCGCCGCCATATTCCTGCTCATTCACCGCGATTCCAGTCGTGGCGGCATAGGTTTCAAAGACGGCTTTGCGCTCTGCCTGTTGATAGGCCCCGCCAAAGCTCATTACCGAAATCGAGTCTTGTGCAAAAACGGGGGCTGCGGCCAAAGGCAGCACCCCCAGAACGGTAACGGCAAGCGCACGGCGCGTATTCGCGTGTTTCAAATTATTTCCTCCCCTTATGTTTATCCTGCACGCACCAGCGCGTGAACAGGGCAGACACTCCCACGACGGGCGCTTTCCCAAAGGGTAGTCGCCTGGCGATCCTCAGGACTGGTCCGGTGCGAAACGGGCTCCTCTTCCCACTTTGCGCCGGCCATCAGCCCGGCATTTTCCTTTGCGCCTGACGCTTGGGGCGTCAGGCGCAAAGGTGTTGTCGGTTCAGCCCTTGCCCTTGACGATCAGATGATCGGGGCCGTAGGGGAAGCCGGTGATATTGGTGTTACCCTCATTGCCTTCGTCGGTGATTACAAGAATATCGTGTTCACGGTAGCCACCCGCGCCCGGCAGATGGTTCGGAACGGTAATCATCGGCTCCATCGACACGACCATACCCGGTTCCAGAACCGTGTCGCAATCTTCGCGCAGTTCCAGCCCGGCCTCGCGGCCATAGTAGTGGCAGAGCACCCCGAATGAGTGGCCATAGCCAAAGCTGCGGTATTGCAGCAGGTTTTCTGCGGCATACATCTCGTTCAATTCCTTGGCGATATCGCTGCACTTGGCGCCGGGAACCAGTAGTTCCTTGCCGCGATCATGCACTGCACAGTTGATATTCCACAGGCGGATATGTTCGTCGCTGGCCTCTTCGGCAAAAAGCGTGCGCTCAAGTGCCACATAATAGCCCGCGACCATCGGGAAGCAGTTCAGCGACAGGATATCGCCCTTTTCGATCTTGCGGCTGGTCACCGGGTTGTGCGCGCCGTCGGTGTTGATGCCCGACTGGAACCAGGTCCAGGTATCCAGCAACTCGCCGTGCGGCCAGACCTTGGCAATCTCGCGCACCATGGTGCCGGTGGAATGCAGCGCAACCTCATGTTCGGGCACGCCCACGCCGATCGCCTCGACACACGCCGCACCGCCAATATCGGCAATGCGGGTCATCTTGGTGATATGGGCGATTTCCTCGGCCGACTTTATCATCCGCAGACGCATCGACGGCGCGGCAATATCAACGAACTCCATGTTGGGGAATTCGGATTTCAGCTGGTTCAGCGTGTCGATGTTGATATGGTCAAACTCAATCCCAAGCCGCTTGACGCCGCCGGTCAGGCCGCGGATAGCATGAAAATAGTTATCCTTCTGCCAGTCGGTATAGGTGACGTTCTTGCCGCCAAAGGTCCGGCGCCAGGGCTGGCCGCCGTCGATACCCGCGCTGATCGAAGTGGCGATGTTGTGATCAACCAGAAAGCCGTAGCGACGGCCGAAATAGCAAAACAGAAAGTCGGAATAATAGTTGATGCAATGGTAGCTGGTGAACAGCGCCGCATCGATTTTTTCCTTGGCCATATAGCCGCGAATACCATCCAGGCGCCGCTGCATCTCGGCGTCGGAAAAGGTCGGAACGGCTTTTTCGCCATTACCAACATAGTTTTGCAACCGCTCACGCTCCATCAAAATCTCCACGCTGAATGCCGGGCCGAAACTGGCGCCACTGGGATCAAAAGGCCTTCAATCGCAAATCTTGTCAAACGACCAAATCTAACACTATCATTAGATTTTCTCATGTAAGGAAAGCCGCAGTGTCAGCGCCGCCCCTGAATGCCCTGCGCACCTTTACCACAGTAGCCCGCCTTGGATCGTTCCGCGCCGCAGCCGAAGCGCTTTGCGTGACCCAATCGGCCATCAGCCATCAGATTCGCAATATCGAAACGTGGTTCGGCACACCACTTTTCGAAAGAGAGGGGAACCGGATCCGGATTTTTCCGCATGGCGAGGAACTCGCGCGCAGGCTGACACTGTCATTTGCTGAAATTGACGCCGCCTGCAACCGAACCCGCATGCAAAAAACTAACCAACCGCTTGTTATCGCTGCAATCCCTTCCGTGGCGACGTGCTGGCTGATCCCCCGCCTAAGCCGGTTTCGCACGGCTCACCCGAAGGTCGAGTTCCGCATCGTTTATGCCATGCATGGCCGCGACATCAACTTTCAGGACGTGCATCTGGCTTTCGTATTCTCGCAGGAAAAGCCGACCCTTCCAAATGTGGAATCCCAGCTGTTTCTGGAAGGGCAATGCCTTCCGGTATGCAGCCCTGCCCTGCTGCAAAAACTTGATCACCCTCCCAAATCCGCCACGGATTTTCAGCGCCTGGGCCTTTTGCATGACTGCGACACCTCGGGCTGGACAACCTGGCTCGCGGGGCTGTCCGACACAAACACCACCAGCGGCGATAAGCCATTGGAAGGCGCAACGTTTGAGGATTTCAACCTGCTCCGCGCGGCAGTGCTTTCAGGGCAAGGTGTGGCGCTTTGCCCAATGGCCATGATCCGGCCCGATATCGACGCCGGCAACCTCGTCCAGGTTTCCGACCGCATGATGAAAGAGGGTTACGATTATTACCTGCTGTCCGCCACCTCCGCAGAGCCGCTGGTCAACCGGCAGGCGCAAGTATTTCGCGACTGGGCAATGGGGGAACGTGAAAAAGCCCTGACAACACCAACACCCCGCAGCCCGGTGTCAACGCCCCCGCACGCTTAGCGGGCTGATCCACTCGCACTGTCGCGGCCAGCCGCCCCATTGACGTGCCCTGCATCCCCCCCATATCTGAACCATGATCAAATTTCTGCCCCTTCTTTTGATGCTCGCCTACGGTCTTGTGATGTGGCACTTCTCAGCCTGGCGCCTGCGCCATGAGCTTGACGCCCGCTCGCGCCCGCTTGCGCATCCGGACCTTGACGCGGTCGTTACCCGGTTGGCGGGTGCGCTGGGTTTGCCGCATCTGCCGGTGCAGATCTATGAGGTCGACCCGGTCAACGGCCTCGCGGCACCTGATGGTCGGGTCTTTCTGACCCGTGGGTTTTTGCGCAAATACGAGGCTGGAGAGGTCAGCGATACCGAACTTGCCAGCGTTATCGCACATGAGCTGGGCCACGTCGCCTTGGGCCATTCGCGCCGCCGGATGATCGACTTTACCGGCCAGAATGCCCTGCGCATGGTGCTGATGACGGTTCTGGGGCGTTTCCTGCCCGGAATCGGCGTTGGGCTAGCCAACCTGATTTCCAGTGCGCTGGCCGCCCGCCTGTCACGGCGCGATGAATTTGAGGCCGACGCCTGGGCCTCGGCGCTGATGGTCAAGGCGGGGTTTGGCACCGGCCCGCAAAAACGTCTGTTCGAGAAACTCGAAGGTCTGACCGGCGCGTCGGGTGCTGGCACGCCCGCATGGCTTTTATCACACCCCAAGGCCGCAGTACGCATCAAGGCAATCGAGGCCAACGAGGCGCGCTGGGGCCTTGCGCCCCAGGCTTGACAAGCCCTTACGCCCCCGGTCTTTTCCCGCTAATCTCCGGCACGACACCACCCTTCCACGCCCGAAAGCCGCCAGATGCCGCCTGCCCCCGTTCCCGTCAAACGCCGCCGGGTGTTCTACATTCCCGGCTATGACCCGATCCACCCCCGCCGCTACCGCGAACTTTACCGCAAAGAGGGCGCGGCACAGGCTATGATCACTGGTTACGACCTGACGCTTAAGCCCAAACAGGCCGGCGGCCCCTATGGCTGGCATGTAGAGGCCACGATCGACGGGCAGAAAACCCAGACTGATTTCGAGGTTCTGATCTGGTCCGATATCGTGCGCGACAGCATGGGTCGCTCCATCCCGGCCACCTACAGACAATTGGTGCAGACCAGTTGGGCCTATATCAGCAGCGGCGCGCTTTTTGGCCTGATGCGGCTGCGCAAAGGCCCGATCATCGCCGCCCTCTACCCGATTGTCATGCTCTTGGCCCAGGCACTCGTTGGGGTGCTTGCAGGCTGGGCAGTAGCGGCATTGATACTGTGCGCGCTGCCCGACTTTCCCTTTGACGGCCTCGTGGGCTTTGGCCTCACCGCCCTCGTGCTGATCCTGACCCTCAATTGGTTTCACCAGAACGACAGCATATTTTACGCCTATTACCTGATGCACGACTACGCCTTTTCGGCGCAGTCCCAAGGCGCCTACCCCCCCGCCCTTGAAACCCGCATCGCCGCTTTTGGCAACAGTATCGCCACCGCATTGACCGAACCCTGGGACGAGGTTCTGGTCATCGGCCATTCCTCGGGCGCCCATCTCGCCATCTCGATCCTCGCAGATCTGATCCGGCAAAACCGCATCCCGGCTTTTTTTTGGCGAAAATACTCCGGGGGTCTGGGGGCAGCGCCCCCAGCCTCGTCCGCACCAGCGCTGGGGCTGCTCAGCCTGGGCCAGGTCGTGCCAATGGTCAGCTACCTGCCGCGCGCAGACCGCCTGCGCGCCGATCTTCACGATCTGTCCACCCACCCCGAACTGACGTGGGTTGATGTCACCGCCCCCGGCGATGGCTGCGCGTTTGCGCTGTGCGATCCGGTCGCGGTCAGCGGCGTCGCCCCAAAGGGCAAGCGCTGGCCGCTGGTGATCTCGGCTGCCTTCAGCCAATCCCTGTCGCCCGAACGCTGGCGCACCCTTCGCTGGCGTTTTTTCCGACTGCATTTTCAGTATATATGTGCCTTTGACCGCCCGCGCGACTATGACTATTTCCAGATCACCGCAGGCCCGCAGACGCTTGCCGACCGTTACAAAGATCGCGCCCCGTCAAAAAGCCGCATTGAGCGCGCCACCAACAGGTTCACCAGCAGGGCATGACACACCCCCCCAAACCTCCTGCCCGTCCCGAAAAGGTCTCGCTCTGGCGGTATTTTCAGCTCTTTCGCCGCGACATCCTTTCGGCCCACCCCGCAAGACTTTACCGTGCGTGGATGGCGGAATACCGCACCCCGTTCTTTCGCAGCTATCTGTGCAACGACCCCGATCTGGTCGATCTGGTGCTGAAACGTCGCCCCAGGGATTTTCCAAAATCCACCCGCGTCCGCAAAGGGTTGAAGCCGCTTTTGGGAAATTCGGTGTTCATCACCAACGGCCCCACCTGGGAACGCCAACGCCGGATCATTGACCCCGCGTTTGAGGGTGGGCGCTTGCGCGACACATTCCCCGCGATGTGGGATGCGGGTATCGCGGCTGTCGAACGACTTGCCCCGCTGGCCAACGGTCACCCCCTAGATGTCGAGGCCGAGACCAGCCACGTCGCGGCTGATGTGATCTTTCGCACGCTCTTCTCGATTCCGATCGCGGATCAGACGGCAAGCAAGGTCTTTAGCGAATTTCGCGCCCATCAACGCGCGCAACCCGTCGTCAATATCGGTGCGCTTTTGCCGCTGCCGCACTGGTTTCCCTGGGTTCATTCGCAAAAGACGAAAGCCACCGCCAAAAAAATCCGCGCGCTGATCACAGAGTTGACCCAGACCCGGGCCGCAGCACTGGCCGCTGGCACCGCCCCCGACGATCTGGCAACCAAGATCATGACCACCCCCGACCCGCAGACTGGTCTCTGTTTTAACACCGCCGAGATGGTTGATCAGGTCGCGATCTTCTTTCTTGCCGGGCACCAAACCTCGGCCTCGGCGCTGGCGTGGTCGCTATATTTGCTTGCCCTTCATCCCGATTGGCAAGACCGGCTTGCCACCGAGGCGGTTGGTGTGATTGGTCCAGAAATACCTTATTTTTCAATTATTAACAAGCTGAAGCTATCGCGCGCCACCTTCCGCGAGGCGATGCGCCTTTACCCCCCCGTTCCGATGTTGGTGCGCGAGGCAACCTGCCCCGAGACCTTCCGCGGCCGTGCCGTGGCCCTCGGCGCACAGATCGTAATCAGCCCCTGGCACCTGCATCGGCATGAACGGCTTTGGGATGACCCTGACAGCTTTAACCCCGCGCGGTTTGACACTGAAAACGGCAAGACCTGTCTGCGATCGGCCTATATTCCCTTTTCGGCGGGGCAAAGGGTCTGTCCCGGCGCCGGGTTCGCGATGGCCGAGGGGCCGCTGATCTTGTCGCTGTTGCTGCGTGCCTACCGCTTCAGCACCGTGCCGGACCACCCGGCGATGCCGGTGGGGCATCTGACCGTGCGCGGCAAAGACGGGATCTGGCTGTCGCTAAAGCCGCGCCAGAATATATCGGACGAAACACCGGTCGCCGGGCCGTGACCTCAGGGTCCGCAGCCCGCACCGTTGCCTCACAGCCCGTAAATCCCCTTGAACTTGGCTTCCAGATAATCCAGCAGCGGCGCCTCGGTCGGTTGAAAACCGCAGGCCATTTCAATCATTTTCGCGGGCTTATAAAGGCCGCCGTGGCGTTGCAGGTTTTCGCGCAGCCAGTCGGTGGCGGGGCTCGCGTCGCCTTTGGCCAGGCTCTCGTCAATACCGGGGACTGCGGCACGCATCGCCTGATTGAGGCAACCCGCATAGACGTTACCCAAAGTATAGGTCGGGAAATAGCCAAACAGCCCCACCGCCCAATGCACGTCTTGCAGCACACCTTGCGAGGGGCGCGGAACGGCCACCCCGAAATCCGAAAGAAACCGCGTGTTCCACGCCTCTTCCAGATCATTGACCTCTAGCTTGCCGGCGATCAACGCGCGCTCCAGATCAAAGCGCAGCATGATGTGAAGGTTGTATTGCACCTCGTCAGACTCGGTGCGGATAAAGCCGGGGGTGACGCGGTTCACAGTGGCGTGGAAAGCCGCGGCGTCGGGCAGGCCCAGATCCCCGAAGGCCTCGGTCATGCGCTGATAAAGCCAGCCGGTGAACGGCGCCGAACGGCCAAGCTGGTTCTCATAAATCCGGCTTTGGCTTTCGTGCACCCCCATCGAGACGCCATGCCCCACCGGGGTAAAGGCATAGTCCGGGTCAATCCCCTGTTCATAGCACGAATGGCCAACCTCGTGGATGGTCGAGTAGATACAGTTGAACGGGTCGGTTTCCACCACGCGCGTCGTGATCCGCGAATCCGACACCCCGCCAGAGCTGAACGGATGCACCGCCTGATCCAGCCGCCCCCGGTTCCAGTCATAGCCGAATGCGGTGGCGCAGATCCGCGCGATCCGTAGTTGGGTGTTTTCGGGAAAGACACCGTCCAGTGCTGCGGGTTGGCGTTCTGCACCCAGCACCGCATCGCGCAGCGCCACAAGGCGCGGACGCATCCGGTCAAACATCGCCCCCATACTGCGCGCCGAGGCGCCCGGTTCATAGTCATCCAAAAGCGCATCGTAAAGATCGCCGTCATCGGCCAACGCCTGCGCCTCTTCGCGCTTCAGGGCCAGAACTTCTGCAAGGGTGGGCAGAAAATGGGCCACATTATCCGCTGCACGGGCCTCGGCCCAGATGCCTTGCGATAGCGAGGTCAGCCGTGCCAGTTCGGCAGCCAGCCGCGCGGGGATCCGGGCGTGACGGTTGTAGCTGCGCCCGATCAGATCCAGCATCCGCGCACTTACCTCATCAGGTGCCTCGGCGCGGGCCAGCCAATCGGCAATGCGCGGGTCGGTGCGGCGCGCGTGCAGCACGGTTTCCAACGCACCGATTTCCTCGGCGCGTTGCGCGGTGGCGCCGCGCGGCATCACCGTTTCCTGGTCCCAGCCCAGACGCTCCGCGATCAGGTTCAGCGCCTCGGTATCGTGTTGAAAGGCCATCAGTTCAGAATAGGCGGTCATTTCGTCCCCCGGATGGATTGCACTACAGGATAGCGTGACAGATAGCGGGCGCGAATGATCAGCACCCACAACACAACGGCGCCCATCTGATGCGCCAGACCCAGCCCCAAGGGGGCGGCGTGCATTACCGTGACAATCCCCAGCACGATCTGCACCGCCAGCATCAGCCCCGCCATATTGAAGGCGCGGCGCGTGGCCGGATGGGCCGAACGCCGCCCCCGCAGCCAGACCACCACGCCGAACGCCGCCAGCAAATACCCCACAAGACGGTGGATGAATTGCACAAGCGCCGGGTTTTCAAAGAAATTTGTCCAAAGCGGGCTATAAGCGAACGCGTCAGAGGGAAAAACCTCTCCCCCCATCAGCGGCCAGTCGATATAGCCGCGCCCGGCGTCGATACCCGCCACCAACGCCCCCAGCAGAATTTGCAGAAAGGCGAAATGCATCAGCCCGGTCGACAGGCCAAACAGCTTTGCCTCGCCCATGCGGCGCGCCTGCAAATGCGCCCCCTCGGACCGGCCCAAGCGCAGAACATACCACGCGATCAGCCCCAGAATGGCAAAGGCCAGACCCAGATGGATTGCCAGCCGATATGACGCGACAGACACCATTCGCCCGGTCAGGCCCGAAGATACCATCCACCAGCCAATCGCCCCTTGCAGCGCGCCCAACGCCCCAAGCCCCAGCAGACGCCCGGACCAGCCCGTCGGCAGCCGCCGCGCCAGCGCGAACCCGGCAAAGCCGACCGCCCAGACCAGACCGATCACCCGGCCCAGTTGCCGATGCCCCCATTCCCACCAGAAGATGGCCTTGAATTTTTCTAGGGTCATCGCGTGGTTTTGCAACTGGAACTGGGGGGTGGCCTGATACTTGGTGAATTCATCCACCCATTCGGTTTCTGACAGGGGGGGCAGCGCGCCGGTGACCGGTTTCCATTCGGTGATCGACAGCCCCGAATCCGTCAGCCGCGTCAGCCCGCCAACGGCGATCATCGCCATCACCAGCACGAACAGCGCCACAAGCCAGACCCGCACCGCGCCGCGCGCGCCGCGCCTTGGGGCGTCGATCATGCCGCCTTTGGGGGCGGGCTTGGCAACCTCGGTCACCTCTTCGAAAATGCTGCGCTTCTGGGTCATCCGGGCCTCCGTTACGCGCCAGAGGTTACGGCGCGCCAGTTGGGGGTTCAAGGGTGGTTCGGACGAATTGGTGCGGGCCAAACCCCCTCAGTCGCGGTAGCGCAGGATCTGGCGCAACATCCCGTGCAGCATCTGCACATCGGCCCGCGTCAGCGCCATGCGCCCCCACATATTGCGCAGGTTGAGCTTCATGCTGGGGGCCTTGGTTTCGGGAAAGAAAAAGCCCGCCTCGGCCAGCCGTTCCTCGTAATGATCGCCCAGCCGTTCCACTTCGACCTTTGTGGCCATATCGCCCCCGGCCAGCCCCGGCACCATTGGCGGCAATGCGGCGGCACCCCGGCGCCACTCATACCCCGTCAGCAGCACCGCCTGCCCAAGGTTGAGCGAGGCGAAATCCGGATTCACCGGGATCGAGATGATCGCATTGGCGCGGCTGATATCCTCGTTTTCCAGGCCCGCGCGTTCGGGGCCGAACATCACCCCGACCCGGCGCCCCTGGGCGGCCATGTCGCGTGCAGCCTGCATCGCGCCTTCGGGCGTGTAGATCGGCTTGACCAGTTCGCGCCCGCGTGCGGTGGTGGCAAAGACAAAATCACAATCGCCGATCGCCTCGGGAAGGGTGTCAAACACCCCTGCCCGGTCCAGCACCTGCCCCGCCGCCCCCGAGGCCGTGGCCACCGCGCGGCTATTGGGCCAGCCGTCGCGGGGTGCTACCAGGCGCATCCGGTTCAGCCCGAAATTCAGCATCGCCCGCGCCGCTGACCCGATATTTTCGCCCATCTGGGGCCGCACGAGGATGAAAACGGGGGAAAGATCGGTCATCGGGGCTTCCTTTCTGGCCCCTGCCCCATAAGGCCGCGCGCCGCCACTGGCAAGGCGGCTTAAGCTGCGCTAACAGGGGCAAAGCCTGAAAGGAACCGCCCATGGCCGCCAAGACCCCCGCAGAACCCTCTACCCAGATCCCCGACCGTCCGCAGATCTATCTGATCACCCCGCCGACCTTCGCGCTTGAGGTGTTTCCCGCCGAATTGGCCAAGGTGCTGGATGCGGTGGATGTGGCCTGCATCCGCCTCGCACTGGCCTCGCGCGATGAAGACGCGATCGGCCGCGCAGCCGACGCCTGCCGCCAGATCGCGCATGAACGCGATGTGGCCGTGGTGATCGAAGATCACCTGAAGCTGGTCGAACGCCACGGGCTGGACGGTATCCACCTGAGCGATGCCGCGCGCAGCGTGCGCGCCGCCCGCAAGGAACTGGGGGCGGATGCGATTGTGGGGGCATGGTGCGGCGCCTCGCAGCACGCTGGGATGTCGGCAGGTGAGGCAGGCGCCGATTACGTCTGCTTCGGGCCGGTCGGTGACACCGCGCTGGGCACGGCCACACGGGCCGAGCGCGACCTTTTTGCCTGGTGGTCCGAGGTGATCGAGGTGCCGGTGGTGGCCGAGGGCGCGCTAAGCCCCGCGCTGGTAACCGATCTGGCCCCGGTCACCGATTTCTTTGCCATCGGGCCCGAGATCTGGGGCGAGAAAGACCCCGCCGCGGCGCTTCGCGCGTTGATTGCGGGCATCGGCTGATCATGACACGGCACCTGTCGCACGCGGCCCTCACCGCCCGGATCCTGGCCCTGAGCGGGCAGCGCGTGCTGGTCGCGATCATCGGCGCGCCGGGGTCGGGAAAATCGACGCTGGCGACCCAAACTGCCGAAGCGCTGAACCGCGCCAAGCCGGGCACAGCCGCGCTGCTGGCGATGGACGGGTTTCACTATGACGACGCGGTGTTGAAAGCGCGGGGGCTGGATCAGAAAAAAGGCGCGCCGGATACGTTTGATGTAGCCGGGCTTTATCACCTGTTGACGCGCCTCAAAGGCAATGCCGAGCCCGAGGTCGCGGTGCCGGTCTTTGACCGCGCGTTGGAGATTGCCCGCGCGGGGGCCGCGATCATTCCGGCCTCAACACGCGTGGTGCTGGTCGAGGGGAATTATCTGATGCTTGATCGCGCGCCCTGGGACCGGTTGGCACCACTGTTCGATCTGACGTTGCGGCTGGAGATCCCCGAGGATGAGTTGCGCAGCCGCCTGACACGGCGCTGGGAAAACGCCGGTTTGCCCGCGGACGAGGTGCGCCGAAAGGTTGAAGAAAACGATCTGCCAAATGGAAGGTTGATCGGTAAGGATAGCTTGCCGGTGGATTTCACCCTGAGCTGAGCGCTACTTTCGGCCTGCGCCTCCGGCGGGAGTATTTTTACCAAACAAAAGCGCAGGGAGATTGTCACAAGGGGTCGATGTCACCCAATGCGCGCTGGTCGTGGAAGGATTTGACGAAATCCGCCAACGTGCCTGCCGCAATTGCGCCGCGCAGCCCCGCCATCAGTTCCTGAAAATAATGCAGGTTGTGCCAGGTCAGCAGCATCGCGCTGATGATTTCCTGCGCGCGGAATACATGGTGAAGATAGGCGCGGCTGTAATTGGAACAGGCCGGGCAGGTGCAGGCCGCATCCAGCGGGCGCGGATCGTCCATATGGCGCGCGTTTTTGATGTTTACCACGCCGTGGCGGGTAAAGGCCTGCCCCGTGCGCCCCGAACGCGAAGGAAGCACGCAATCCATCATGTCGATGCCGCGTTCGACGGCGCCGACAATATCATCGGGTTTGCCCACGCCCATCAAATAGCGTGGGCGGTCGGCGGGCAGCATGTCGGGGGCATAGTCCAGCACCTCAAACATCATCTGCTGGCCCTCGCCCACGGCAAGCCCGCCGACGGCATAACCCTCAAACCCGATTTCGCGCAGTTTATCGGCGCTTTCGGCGCGCTGGTCGCGGTAAATGCTGCCTTGCTGGATGCCGAACAGCGCATGGCCGGGCCGTTCGCCAAAGGCATCGCGGGACCGGCGGGCCCACCGCATCGAGCGTTCCATACTGGTACGGGCGGTGGCCTCATCGGCGGGGAACGGGGTGCATTCGTCAAATGCCATGACGATATCGGACCCCAGAAGGCGCTGTATTTCCATGCTGCGTTCAGGGGTCAACCAGTGTTCGGAGCCATCAATGTGGGATTTGAAGCGAACGCCCTCTTCGGTCATCTTGCGCAGGCCGGACAGGCTCATCACCTGAAATCCACCGCTATCGGTCAGGATCGGGCGCGACCAGTTCATGAATTCGTGCAGCCCGCCAAGGCGCGCGATGCGTTCGGCGGTGGGGCGCAGCATCAGATGATAGGTGTTGCCTAAAAGGATATCGGCGCCGGTCGCGCGCACATTTTCCGGCAGCATCGCCTTGACCGTCGCGGCGGTGCCGACCGGCATGAAGGCGGGGGTGCGCACCTCGCCGCGCGGGGTTTGGATGACCCCGGCACGGGCCCGTCCATCGGTCGCATTCACTTGAAACTGGAAGCGTTGGGGCATCGCCGTCTCCTTGGTCAATCCGCCGCCCTTCATAGGGGTTTTCATCCGAATGCCAAGAGAGGCGGGCGCCGTTATCGGTAGAGACCGTTGCGGGTGGCTGGTTTGGGGGTCACATCAACGTGGCGGTATGGGCTGGGTTGCCGTTATCAGCCAGTCTTGTACCGGATGATCCAAAAGCGGGGCTATTTCGGCGCGGACACGCTGATGGTAGGTGTCGATCC
Source organism: Phaeovulum sp. (assembly GCF_047638075.1). Taxonomy (NCBI): domain Bacteria; kingdom Pseudomonadati; phylum Pseudomonadota; class Alphaproteobacteria; order Rhodobacterales; family Paracoccaceae; genus Phaeovulum; species Phaeovulum sp. The sequence continues at coordinate 14,320 of NZ_JBLJBV010000065.1, read as the reverse complement.
AGTCGCATTCCTCTGTGGTCAGCGCGGTCAGATCAAACAGCGAAAGATCGATGGGCACCAGTGTCAACGGCTCAAACCCCAAAAAGCCGGGGCCGCGTGCGACCACTTCGACCTGATTTTCAAGGCGGATGCCCCAACGCCCCTCGTCATAGTAGCCCGGCTCGATGGTCAGCATGTGCCCCGCCTCAAGCCCGTAGGGGTTTGCCACCTTGCCAAGCCGGTGCGGGTGTTCATGGACCAGCAGGTTATGCCCTACCCCGTGCCCGGTGCCGTGATCGTAATCAAGCCCCAGTGCCCAAAGCGGGGCACGGGCCAGCGCGTCAAGCTGATGGGGCATCGTACCGGTTGGAAACCGTGCCGCGCAGAGCGCGATGAAGCCCTTGAGAACCGCGGTCGCAACGTGGCGGATGTCGTCAGCCACCGGGCCGAACGCATAGGTGCGGGTCACATCGGTGGTGCCGCAAAGGTATTGCCCGCCGGAATCGCACAAAAACACATCCGCCGCGCGAAGCTGCCCGCTGCCTTTGGCTGCCGGGGCATAGTGGCAAAGCGCGCCGTTTTCGCCGGTTGCGGCGATGGTGGTGAAACTGGGTTCAAGATAACGGGGTGACATCTTTCGAAACCCGGCCAAAACGCCGGCCACTTCCCATTCATCCAGCGGCTGGTTTGTCGCCTCACGGACGGGGAGTTCGTGCGTGAGCCACTGGCCAAAGCGCGCCATGGCGATGGCATCATCCAGATGGGCGCGGCGATAACCGGCAAGTTCTTCTTTGGTTTTAAGGGACTTGGCGACGGTGATCAGGCCCCGGGATGGCTGCATCCGCGCGCCCGTCTTGGCCAAGGCTTTCGCCACCGCATCGGGGGTAAAGGCTGGATCAAAGGCGGCGCTTTTGCCCGCAGCGTTCGCCTCAAGCCAAGGCAGGAACGCCTCGAATGGCTGGGCTGCAACGCCTTCGGGCACGGCTACGGCAAGCTTTGCGGGGTCAATGAACCACTGGGCCGGGCCCACAGCGCTAAAAACCGCGAAGGAGAGTGGTAGCGGGTTCATCGCGACATCACCGCCGCGCACGTTGAACATCCACGCAATATTGTCGGGCCGTGTTTCCACCCAAAGATCGGCGTTCGCCGCCGACATCTCGCCTTGAAGCCAGGCGAGTTTGCTGGCCACGGTGCGCCCGGCCTGATCCTGCGGCATCTCGCGCAGCGGGGCTTGCGGCATGGCGGGCCGATCCTGCCAGATCTGTGCGAAGGGATCGGGCCAAGGCACCAGATCAACGCCCGCCGCGTCCTTATGCAACGCCTCAAGCTGATTGACCGTCCAGCACATCGGATCATATCCGATTCTGGTGCCGGGCGCGGTCGCCCTTAGCCAATGGGCCACCGGTTCCTTGATCAGATGGCCAAACTGCCATGCGTTCCCGTCCACCTGACGCGCGGCTTGCAGGCCGTAGCGCCCATCAACCAGAAAGATCGCCCGATCCGCAAAGACCAGCGCATGGGCCAGCGACCCGGTGAAACCGGTCAGCCATCCTACGGTGCGGTCATGGTCGGGCGCCTCTTCGTTTTGAAAGGCGTCGGCGGTGGTCATGATCAGACCGTCCAGCCCGCGCGCAGCAATCATGGCGCGCAGGGTCGACAACCTGTCAGAGGGCGAAGTGATTGAAGCCTGCAAGGTCAGCCTCCATGCTGAAAAGACGTTCCAGAACGCGGGTCGAATGGCGCAACCCGTTATGTTCAAATTCGTTTGTCATCCAAAGCCGGACGTTGCCGACGGCGCGCGCGGTCTTTTGCGACAGGCCGGCATCGACATACATATCGTCGGTATAAAGCGCGGCCCAAACCGGCACCTCATTCGCGGCCAGTCGCGCGGGGTCGTATAGCAGCGCCTCCAGCCCCATGTCGGCCAGCGCATGCGAGGCCGCCGCAAAGGGGCGCAGCGCGCGGATATCGTCAAACATCCACGGATAGATCATCTCGCCGGTGAACAGCAGCGGCCGGGCCTCGGCGCTGAACTGCGGATGATCGGCCAGCCCCCGCTCGGCTGCCCAACGGGTTGGCGCGCCGTGCTGGCCGTAGATTGGTTCGTGAATGGCGGCGAAAAGGGGGTTGTGATCGAACGAGGTCAGGTCACGGATAGCGCCCAGTAAGCTGTCCGAAAGCTGGCCGTCAGCGCAGAACGCCTCATCCAGCAGCCAGTGGATGGATTCGAACCCGCCTTCCATCCCCAGATCCATGCCCAGATATTGCAGCCGCCGCACCGTCAGCCTGTCACCGTCGGGCAGGCGGACATCGTTTGCGGCAAGATGATCGGCCAGACGGTCAAGCAGCGGGCGATCTTGTGGGTAGCGGTGGAAATAGAGCGCATTCTTGGCGGCGACGCGGGGGTAGGTATGGGCATAGATTTCACTGGCCGAGGCAAAAATTCCGGCCATGCCGCCGGTCACATAACATCCGGCCAGCGCCTCGGGGGCAAAGGACAGATAGGTCAGCGTCAGAAAACCACCATAGCTTTGACCCAGCGTATGCCACTTGGCACCGTCAAACAGCGTCTTTCGGATATGCTCGCAATCCTTCACGATACTGTCGGCGCGAAAATGCGCCAGATAGCGGGCGCCCTCAGCCGGGGTGGCGAATTCCTGCATCCGCCGCCCCTGCACCGGGGCCGAGCGACCCGTGCCGCGCTGATCCAGCAAGAGCACCCGAAACCGTTTGGTCGCCACCCCAAGCCAAGCCGGCCCAGCGTTCGGGCGTGGCGCCTTGCCGCCCGGACCGCCCTGCAAGAAAACCAGAACCGGCAGATTTTCGGATTTCTGATCGGGGGCACTGACTTCGCGGGCGAAAACCTGAATCGTTTCCCCATTGGGCGCGGCCCAGTCAAGCGGCACGGTTACAAGATGATCACGAACCCGAAAGCCGGGGATATTATAAGCAGACATGAGGGTCTCCGCTGGTCAGTGCATGCGCGGGTCAAGCGCGGCGTAAAAAAGATCGACGATGATGTTGCACAGCACAATGAAAAGACCGCCCAGCATCACCACGCCAATGATGATCGGTCGGTCCTGATTGCGCACCGCCTGCACCGCAAGCGAACCGACACCTTGCAACCCATAAACCTGCTCAATCACGATTACCCCGCCCAGCATCAGCGCAATATCGGCGCCAAGCTGCGTGATCAGGGGCGTCAGCGTGGCGCGCATCCCGTGGCGGTAGATCACCTTGCGTTCGCTCAGGCCCTTGGCGCGGGCGGTGCGGATGTAATCCTCGCTTAGCACCTGAAGCAACTGGCCCCGCGTCAGTCGCGCATAGATCGCCGCCGTCACCAGCGCGAGGGTAATCCACGGCAGGGTCAGGTACCACGCCCATTGCAGCGGGTCATCCAGCAGCGGCTTGTACCCCCCTGGTGGAAACAAGGTAAAGCCCGCCGTGCGCGGCAGAAAGTAAAGCGTATAAAGCGCCAGCATCCCCAGAACGAACGTCGGAAAAGACAGCCCCAGCAGAATGAACACCTGCCCCAACCGGTCTTTCCAGGTTCCCGGATTGCGCGCCGAGGCGATACCGATGGGAATGCCGATCGCCAGCCAGAAGACCATTCCGCCAAACACCAGCGACAGGGTGACGGGGATCCGCCGCAAGATGATGTCGGTGACCGGCTGGCGGTTGCGGTAGGAATAGCCCAGATCGCCCTGCGCGGCACGGGTGACGAAGGTCGCGTATTGCTGGACGATCGGGCGATCAAGCCCGAGGTTCTGGCGCACCTGTTCCAACTGGACCGCGCTGGCCTTTTCGCCCGCCACGATGCGCGCCGGGTCGCCGGGGGCGACGAAGAACAGAAAGAACACGAAAACACTCAGCGTGAAAAGCACGAGAAGACCAAAACCCAGACGTTTTGCAATGAATGTGCCCATGGTTCAGCCCTTTGCCTTGGCGGTGTCGGTGGCGGTGGCGGTGGCGGCGGGGCGCGCCTTGGCCTTGCGCCGTTTGCTGACGCGGCGGCCAGCGGGGTCAAGCGCGTCGCGCAGCCCATCGCCCAGAATATTGAAAGCCAAGGTCGACCCCAAAAGCGCCATCCCCGGAAAGACGACAAGCCACCACGCCACCAGATACATCGAGTTGGCCCCCGCTTCGGCCAGCATCCCCCCCCATGAGGGGGTCGGCGGCACGATACCCAGGCCCAGAAACGACAGCGTCGCCTCGAACACGATCGAATTGGGGATCATCATCGTGGTGTAGATGATGATCGGCACAGACAGGTTGGGCAGAATATCGCGCAGCAAGATGGACCCATGACCCGCCCCCAGCGACCGGCTGGCCTGCACGAAATCGCGCCGCACAAGCGAGGTTGTCTCGGCGCGGATCACCCGGCCAATCGTTGTCCAGCTGAAAAACACGATGACACTGACCGACAGCATCAGCGAAGGCCCGAACACCGAAACCAGTGCCAGCGCGCACAAAAGAAACGGCACCGACATCACCAGATCCATGAAACGGCCCAGCACAAGGTCAACCCAGCCGCCAAAATAGCCCGCCGTCATGCCGATGACGACCCCGATGGTCGAGGCGGCAATGGCCGCAACCACCCCCACCAGCAGCGACACGCGCGCGCCATAAGCGATACGGACCAGAACATCCCGGCCCAGTTGATCAGCCCCCAGCCAGAATGTGCTGTTAGGCCCGACGGGCAGGCCCACGGGTGACAGGGCCGTGTCACGGTATTGCTCGATCGCGGTGTGGCCGGTCCAGCCTTCGACCAGTGGCGCCCCGAACGCAAAGGCAAAAAGCAAGATGATGAAGCAAAAGGCGATCAGGCTTGCCGGGTCGCGCAGCAGCCTGCGCAGCGTCAGGTTTGCCGATGAGCGTTGAACGACCAGCGTTTCTTCGGCGGTATCGACGGATTGGGTTTGCATGTCGCTCATCCTGCCGCTCCGGCTACGATTTCCAGAATTTCGCGGGTTGCCGGCAGGCCGGGCTTTGGCGGCACATGCGACGCGGCCAGCAGGGTGCGGGTGTAATCTTCTTTCGGATGCTCGAAAATCTGGTTGGCGGTGTCCAACTCGATGATATGCCCGCTGTTCATCACGGCGATGCGGTCACACATATGGCGCACCACGGTCAGATCATGCGAGATGAACAGATAAGTCAGCCCAAGTTTCGCCTGCAACTCTTTCATAAGATTGAGGATCTGCGCCTGGATCGAGACGTCAAGCGCCGAGACAGGTTCATCAAAGATCACCAGATCAGGGTTCAGCGCAAGCGCGCGCGCTATCCCGATACGTTGCCGCTGGCCGCCCGAAAATTCAGACGGGAAGCGGTTGTAATGCTCGGGGTTCAGCCCGACCAGTTCCATCAGGCGGCGCACCTCGGCCTTGCGCTTTGCGCCCGATGCCAGGCCATGAATACGAAACGGCGCACCGATGATCGAGGCGACCCGGCGACGCGGATTAAGCGATCCGTAGGGATCCTGAAACACCAGTTGCACGCGTTTGCGCATGGCGCGCCATTCGGCAGAGGTCAGATTATTGACCGCGACACCATCAAAAAGAACCTCGCCCCCGGTCACGGGGTTCAACCCCGCAATTGCCCGCGCCAGCGTGGATTTACCGCACCCCGATTCACCGACAAGGCCCAGCGTCTCGCCCCGCGCCACCTCAAGCGAGATGCCGCGAAGCACCTCCAACTCTCGTTTACGACCAAAGCCGCTGGCGACTTTGTAGCTCAGGCGCAGATCGCGGACCTGCAAAAGGGTGTTTTCGGGGTCGATATGGTGCGCCTGTTCGATGTTTAGCCGCTCTTGCGCGGGGGCTTCGGGCTCAAAGTGGCATAGCGCATCGCTGCCGTTTTTGTAGCGGCGCAGCGGCGGGGGTGTCGTGTGGCAAATCTCGTGGGCCTGCGGGCAGCGTGGCGCAAAGATGCATCCGCGCGGATGTGCCAGCAGGCTTGGCGGGCGCCCGGCAATTGAAACCAGTTGCCCATCCGGTTCGGCCGCCGCCGGGGACGAGCGCAGCAACCCCAACGTGTAGGGATGCGCAGGTGCGTTGAAAACGGCCGACGCGGGGCCAATCTCAAGCCGGCACCCCGCATACATGATCATCACCTTGTCCGCGATCGAAGACAGCAAGCCCAGATCATGGGTAATCATGATGATGGTGATGCCAAGTTCCCGGCGCATCTGATCCAGCAGCGCCATGATTTGCGCCTGCACGGTCACATCCAGCGCGGTGGTGGGTTCATCCGCAATAATCAGCGACGGTTTCAGGACCAGCGCCATTGCAATCATCACCCGCTGGCGCATCCCGCCTGAAAACTGGTGCGGGTAGTCATCCAGTCGGGCGGCGGCATTTTCGATACCGACTTTTTCCAACATTTCGGCGGCGCGGCGACGCGCCTCATGTTTGGTGACGTTTTCGTGGGTGTGGATCACTTCGGTGATCTGGCGCCCGATGGTATAATAGGGATGCAGGCTCGACAAAGGATCCTGAAACACCATGCCGATGTGTTTGCCGCGCAATGCGCGCAGCTCGGACTCGGGCATGGTCAGAAGGTCGCGCCCCTCGAACAGACATTCGCCGTCAATCTCGACCCCGGGCAAAAGCCCCATGATCGCCTGCGTCAGCACGCTTTTCCCCGACCCGGACTCGCCTGCGATGCCGAAAAGGCTACCGGCCTCGACGGAAAACGAGATGTTCCGTGCAGCGTGGATGACGCCGTCTTCGGTGGGAATACGGATGGATATGTTGCGCGCTTCGATCAGCGGCATGGGCGGGCACCTCGTGAAACGCGTGGGGTGGGGTATCGGATGCGCCACCGGAAAAACCTGGTGGCGCACATCAGGCTTAACGTTCCAGCCAGATATTGGTCCAGTCACCGTTCGCCCCAAGGGCGTAGGGCTGGAAGTTCTTGGCCGCTTCGCTGTGGTAAACGATGACATTTTGCGAAATCAGCGGCACGATCGGGGCATCGGCCATGACCAATTCATCCACTTCGCCCCACAATTTACCAACATCTTCAGGGGTGGTTGCGTTGATTGCTTCGGCGGCGGTCGCATTGGCCGCGTCGTTGTTATAGTCGGTGTAGTTGTAGGTCTGATGCCGCCCGTCATAGCTGAACTGCGGCTGAAAGACCGACCGCGCCGCGCCGCCCGCCCAGTCGGGCGACCAGCTGACGGGGGCAATATCCCAGCCGCCCGCTTTCGTATTGTCCGGGTTGGTCATGAACTTTGAATAATAGTCCGCCGCAGTCACCGGAATCAGCTCCAGCTCGATTCCGGCCTTTTTGTAGCTGGCCTGAATGGTCTGGGCGATGGCGGGTTCGTCATTGAGATTGCGGAAGGGCATCTTCAGTGTCAGCCCGTCAGGATAGCCCGCCTCGGCCAACAACGCCTTGGCCTTTTCAGGGTCGCCCTTGTGCTCGGGGCTGGGGTAAAGGTCAAAGTCGTGATGGCCCAGAACGCCCGGCCCGAAGATGCCGTTTTGCGGTGCTGCAACATAGGCCCCGCCCATCTGCTGCACGACCGCTGCCTTGTCGATTGCGTAGTTCAGCGCCTGACGCACCTTGAGATCGCGCAGTGCACCATTGTTGTTGTCGGCCACGGTGTTGATAAAGATAAACGATGTGCGGCCCACGGCAATCGCCATCAGCTTGTCATCGCCCGTCGCCTGAAGCATCGGCAAAAGCGCAGGGGGCACGAGAATATCAAAGAGCAGATCGGCGTCGCCCGCCTGAATCTGCTGGATCGCAGCATCGGGTTGCAGGCCCAGCACCATTTCGATTTCATCGACATAGGCTTTGCGCAGCGGGTCGCTTTCGGGGTTCCAGGCGGGGTTGCGCTTTAGCCTCAGCACGGTGTCGGGCACATATTCCGCGACCGTGTAGGGCCCCGAGGCCACAAAGTTGGCGCGGTAGTCGGGGCCATCGGGCATGTAATCCATCACTTCGATCGGGGCGGGCGCTGCCGCCGACAGCGACAGCATATAGATAAAGTCGCCTGCCCGTTCTTTCAGCCGGATGATGATGGTCTTGTCATCGGGGGTTTCGATACCCGAAATGTCAGTGCCCTCGACATAGGCTTTCATCGCATCGACCGTCGGTTCGGTCGCGGCAAAGCCGTCGCAGTAGCTATCAAGCCCCTCGATCAGCGAAACGTAATAGGTCAGGAAGGGCGACCCCAGCGACGGGTTGCACATCCGCTTGATGCCACGCTCAAAATCGGCTGAGGTGATGGCGCGGGCGCCTGTAGGCGTGTCCCAGGTGATGCCATCGCGCAGGGTAAAGGTATAGGTCAGCCCATCGTCGGTCGGCTGCGGCACGTCGGTCACCAGATCGGCTTGCGGTGCGATACGAACGGACTCGTCGGTCGAGGCCTCATAGCTGATCAGCGTCCTTTGGGTTGCGCGCACAAAGTTGTTTGCCGCTACGGTGCCCACGCTGGTCGGATCAAAGTGCCCAAGATCGCCCGACCCCAGAATCCGCAATGTGCCGCCGGTTTGACCTTCGGCAAATGCCGGTGCCGCGCCGCCCAGTGCCAACAGCAAAGCAGTGGATGACATGATTGCGTAGCGTCTGGACAGAAACTTTATACCCATGGTGCGACTCCCCGCTTGTATTTTCTATGTCGGCAAGATTACGGATCGCGAAAAACGAGTCAAGAGTTTTGCGTCTGGCACCCGGAAAAATCCGCAAGCCACCGCCGCCCGAAAACCCGCCTGGGTTGACAGGGTTCAGGTAGGTGTTGTTTCGCAAGAAAGAAAATGGCGTTAACCGCGCAGGCCACTCATCATGGGCCAAGCCGCCGCCAAACTGGCGCTTGCACCACTGCGGGCGCCCTTACCCGACACGGGTCAAAGTGCAATCTTTTGACGTCGATCTTCTGAAATGAGCTGCTGAATCTGATGAACGATCTGATCGGCGTGGATACCGGCCAGCCGATCCGCCTTTTCAATGTCGCGCGCCTCGATTGCGGCGATCATGTCTTCGTGTTCGATGACATATTCCTGAGGCAAGCGGTCATCGAAGGACGAATAGTAAAGCCGCAACAGGCGGCGCCCCTCATCCAAAAGCCGAATGAAAAGCCCCTCATAATAGGCGTTCTGGCCAGCCACCGCGATTGCGGCATGAAAATCGCGGTTGGTCGCAATCATCGCCAGCGCGTCTTGTGATGCCACCGCCTTGGCAAATTCCGCCTGGTGGACCCGAATGACCTGCAAATCCTCGGGGCGGTGATACTGCGCTGCGAGCCGTGTCGTGACCCGGTACATAAGCGTAATTGCGTCAAAAAAGGTGTAAAGATTCAAAAAGTCGATGTTTGACACCACGGTCGAGCGGTTGGGAAGGGTCGTCACCAACCCCTCGCCTGCCAGCCGCACCAAAGCCTCGCGGATGGGCGTGCGCGACATGGAAAAGCGTTCAGCAAGCTGGATTTCATCAATCGGGCTGCCGGGTTCCAGTACCAGATCAATGATCTCGTCACGCAAGATATCATAGACATGTTTCACGCCAGAGCCGCGCTTACGTTCCGGTTTCAACGATGTCGGTGTGGAGTTCATGTTTAATCCTTTGTGTCGACATGGGGATAAGAGAGTTTGCAGCGTCGATCAAGTAGTCTTGCTTTTGCTGCGCCATCAATGCGCAAAAAGTTAAGGATGATTTTTGTCGACAAATAAAATGCAGACAGTATTATCCGGATTGCACACAACAGAATCACAGACGGTGGACCATTCAGCGCAAACCGAATGCCACCATGCGAAAATTGAGGTTGAAGGAGAGATCAATGACCACCAGCATTTTTTCGGGCACCATTCCCGCGCTGATGACGCCCTGCAAGCCTGACCGCACGCCAGATTTTGACGCGCTGGTTCGCAAGGGGCAGGAACTAATCGCTGCGGGCATGTCGGCTGTGGTTTACTGCGGCTCCATGGGGGATTGGCCGCTGTTGACCGACGCAGAGCGCATGGAAGGCGTTGAACGTCTGGCCAAGGCCGGGGTTCCGGTGATTGTGGGCACCGGCGCAGTGAATTCGCGCATCGCGGTTGAACACGCCGCCCACGCGCAAAAGGTAGGGGCCAAGGGCCTGATGGTGATCCCGCGGGTAATGTCGCGCGGCACCTCGATCCCGGCGCAGCGGGCGCATTTCAAGGCCATTCTGGCCGCCGCCCCTGATCTGCCCGCCGTCATCTACAACAGCCCCCACTACGGCTTTGCGACCCGCGCCGACCTGTTCTTCGATCTGCGCAAGGATCACAAGAATCTGATTGGTTTCAAAGAGTTCGGCGGCGCTGCTGATATGTCTTATGCCGCGGAATTCATCACCAGCCGCGATGATGAGGTGACGCTGATGATCGGCGTCGACACCACCGTTTTCCACGGCTTTGTGAACTGCGGCGCAACGGGTGCAATCACTGGCATCGGTAACGTCCTGCCCAAAGAGGTGCTGAACCTCGTGGCCCTCAGCAAGGCCGCCGCCAAAGGCGACGTAATGGCACGCCAGCGCGCCCAGGAACTGGAATCGGCGCTTGCCGTGCTGTCCAAATTTGACGAGGGCACAGACCTTGTGTTGTTCTACAAGCACCTGATGGTGATGAACGGCGACAAGGAATACACCTTGCATTTCAACGAAACCGACGTTCTGTCCGATAGCCAGAAGGGTTTTGCCGAAACGCAGCTTAAACTGTTCCGCGACTGGTATGCCGATTGGTCAAAGCTGCCGGGTGCTGTTGCCTGAAAAAAGGGCGATAGGTAAGATTGAAAGGCCCGCTCTTAAAAGCGGGCCTTTTGCGTAAATCGCACCAACGCGGTCGCGATCAGGCGCGCATGATGTTGGCAATCGCGAACTTTACAGCCCCCAAATCGCACAGCGCCATAGGGCGACCGGCCATCCTGACAGCCCAGCAATAGCGCCCGCAGGAAACGGTGCGCCATTGCAGCGATAATCGCTACCTTTTGGCCGGATTCTTTTGCAACAAGGGCATCAGCTCGGCCATCTCAGGCCCATGTGCCTGCCCGGTCAACGCCTTGCGCAGCGGCATGAAAAGCGCCTTGCCCTTGCGTCCGGTGGCCTCTTTCACCGCGGCCGTCCAATCAGCCCATGTCGTTTCGGTAAAGGGCATCGTGGGCAGCATCGACATCGCGGTTGCAACAAACTCGGTATCTTCAGGCTCGATCGCGGGAGGGGCCCCTTCCAGCACCAGTTCGGCCCAGTGTGTCAGATCATCCAGTGTATCAATGTTTTTTGAGGCAACGGCCCAGAACTTCTCGGCCAGATGTTCGGGCAGACCCAATGCGTGAACCCGGTCGGCCACGGCGGCAAAGGGCAGATGCTGGTTGCGTTCGCGGGTCAGCGGGATCAGGTCTTGCGCATCGAACTTGGTGGGGGCGGCGCCAAACTGGCTTAGCTCAAACCCCTCGGCAATCTCGTCAAGGCTCATCCGCAGCGCTACCGGCTGGCTGGACCCCAGCCGCGCCATCAGACTCAGCAGCGCCTCGGGGGCAATCCCGTGGGCGCGCAGATCGCGCAAGGAAAGCGTACCAAGACGTTTGGACAGCTCTTCGCCGCCCGCACCTGTTAACAAACTGTGATGCGCAAAGGCAGGTGGCCGGCCCCCCAGCGCCTCGATGATCTGGATCTGGGTCGCGGTATTGGTCACATGATCCGCACCGCGCACGATATGCGTGACCCCCATCTGGATATCATCCACCGACGAGGCAAAAGTATAAAGCACCTGCCCATCGCCCCGGATCAACACCGGGTCCGAAACCGACCCCGCATCAATCGAAATCGGGCCAAGGATCCCATCCTCCCACTCGATCCGGTTCTGATCCAGCAGAAAACGCCAATAGCCGTCACGCCCCTCGTCGCGGAACTCAGCCTTCTGGTCTTCGCTCAGGGTCAGGCTCGCGCGGTCATAAACCGGCGGTTTATGCATGTTCAGCAGTTTCTTGCGTTTCAGGTCCAGCTCGGTCGGGCTTTCAAAACACTCGTAAAAGCGGCCGGTGCGGCGCAGGCTTTCGGCGGCGGCCTCGTATCGGTCCATCCGCGCTGACTGACGCTCGACGCGGTCCCATTGCAGACCCAGCCATTCAAGATCCTCCATGATCGCATCCGCGTATTCCTGTTTTGAGCGTTCGCGGTCGGTATCATCCAGACGCAGAATAAACTGCCCCCCGGTTTTTTTGGCGATCAGATAATTGAAAAGCGCGGTGCGCAGATTACCAACGTGGATGTAGCCGGTAGGCGAAGGGGCAAAGCGGGTAACGGTGGTCATGGCGGATCTCCTGTTGGGTCCGCTCTTTCACAAGGCGGCGGTTTTGTCCATATCCGGGGACAATCAGGGGGGATGAAATGAGCGATCGCCCCTTGGGCGGTCCGGTCGCAAACGCGGTGATGCGTGGATTGCCCCAACACTTTGGCCGGGCCGACACAGGCGTGTTGCGCCCCGGCGCCGGTGACCCCAACACCCCGGCTGCCACCATGATCCTGACCTCATTTCACCCCGACGCGGGTCAATACCGCAAACGCGCGCGCCAGAAAAACTGCCGGTCACCGCGCCCCGATGGCCCCGCCCTCAAACACCGGGCGGCACGGCACACTTTGTCGCACACCCTTTTTCAGTTGACCATATCCCCGGTCTTTGACCCTTTGCACCCATCAGTGGCGCGAATGCTTGGAACCGGGCATGAGTTCTGGCACAGTGCAAAGAACCTTCGGAACATGCCATGACCGCGATTCTGACCATTACCCTCAACCCCACCGTCGATATCTCGACCCAGACCGACATGGTCAAACCAAACCAAAAGCTGCGCTGCACCCGCCCAAAGTCCGACCCCGGCGGTGGCGGCATCAATGTCAGCCGCGCCATCACCCTGCTTGGGGGCCATTCCACCGCCTTCGTCGCAGTCGGCGGGCCAGTTGGCGACAAGGTAATCCACCTGCTGACAAAAGCAGGTATCGGCCTCTCTCCCTTTCCCGCCCCCGGTGAAACCCGGCAAAGCTTTTCCGTCATCGATGACTCTACCGGCCAACAATACCGGTTCGTGCTGCCCGGCCCGCTCTGGCCCGCCCACAGCGTGACCGACGCCCTATCGCGGATCGCGCGCGCAGCGCCACGCGGCGGGCTGGTCGTCCTGTCGGGCAGTCAACCACCGGGTGTTCCAGTAGATTTCCCCGCCCGTCTCAGTGATCGCATCACACGCACCCACGCGCGGCTGATCCTCGACACCTCTGGCAAGCCATTGCATCATCTGTGCAGTGCAGGCGCCCGCCCGGCCCATGTGTTGCGCATGGATGAAGTCGAAGCCGAAGGCCTTGCCAACGCGCCCCTGACGACGCGTGACGCCAGCGCTAGTTTTGCGCAATCGCTTGTCCACCGTGGCCTTGCGCAAACGGTCATCGTTGCGCGCGGCGCCGATGGCTCGGTCATGGCCACGGCCGATCAGCGCTGGCATTGCGCGGGCGCCAATGTTCCGGTCGTCTCAAAGGTCGGCGCGGGCGATAGTTTTGTGGGCGCCTTCACCCTGGCACTGTCGCGCGATCACGCCCTGCCCCGCGCGCTACAACTCGGCGTCGCCGCCGCAAGCGCGGCCGTGATGACCGAGGCGACCCAGCTTTGCCGCCCCTCTGACGTGCGGCGCCTTACCCCGCAGTGCCCGGTAACCAAACTCTGATACCGGGCTTTTTTTTGGCCTAAATACTCATTCCAACGCCGCAACCCACCCAAAGGCCGCGACGCATCTCAGCTACTGTCGCGCCACCGGTTCACGATCGGATAGCGCCGGTCCAACCAGAACGCCCGCCGGCTCAGCCGTGGCCCCGGCGCAGACTGGAATCGCTTCCATTCGGAAATATGGATCAAGTGCTCAATCCGCTTGACCGTGCCCCGGTCAAACCCCGCCGCCACAACCTCAGCCACCGATTGATCATCCTCGATCAGCCGCTCGAGTATCGCGTCCAGCACCTCATAGGGCGGCAGGCTGTCCTGATCCGTCTGGTCCGGGCGCAACTCGGCCGATGGTGCCTTGGTAAGGATCTGCGCAGGGATCATTTTCCCCGCCGGCCCCTTCATCCAGTCCCGGTGGTTCGCGTTACGCCAGCGGCAAACCTCATAAACACGGGTCTTATACAGATCTTTCAACGGGTTATAGCCACCTGCCATATCGCCATAAATGGTGCAATAGCCTACCGCTACCTCGGATTTGTTCCCCGTGGTCAAAAGCATCTCGCCAAATTTGTTCGACAGCGCCATCAACATGACCCCGCGCAACCGGGACTGGATATTTTCCTCGGTCACATCGGGCGTCGTGCCCGCCATGACATGCGCCAGCGCCCCGTCAA
>NZ_JBLJBV010000064.1:0-62989 GCF_047638075.1 Phaeovulum sp. | reverse complement strand
GCGGGCAGTGGCTCCTTCATACTGTAGGAGCCGGGTTCAGCATAAGACAAGCTTGCGGGTAACGCCATTCTCTTCCTTCGCCTTCTCGATCAGCTCGCTGAAGCGTTCGTGGCCGATGACGGTCGGGTATCCGGCCACCGTCTGTGGCTGCCGCTCATCGTTGAGCATGTCATTTGCGAGGTCGGTCAAGGCAATTAGGGAAAGATCGGACAGCTTCTGTTTGCCGAAGTCGCTTGCTTTCAGCCAATTCAGCTGCTGGCGTGCGGAGCGTCCCAAATATTTGTACACTGCCAATCTTGCCGTAATCGCGTCGGCGACCGTGTCGCCATTCTTCGCCACCATCTCCACGCCATCGAACTCGATCTCCGCGAGCTTCCGTTTCTTCCATTTCCTTGCCATGGAGAGTTTCGAAAACGTTCTTGTGAAGCTGAAGCTTTGGCCACTGGCGGACTTGCGGATCTGCACACGGTAAGAGTGTCCTCCAGTTTCGCCGGGCATCTCTTGAATGTTAGGCTCGATACTGCGAGATTTGGCGTCTTTCTTGCGGCGACCATCAGACGTACTGTGAGGTGGGATTTGCGGGAATTTATTGTTCAAGCCATTGGAGGCGCCCGGAACATGATGTGGCAGCACCTGAGCCGCAGGTTTCGAATTCACAGTGTTGAGGGATCGCGAAAAATTTATGATATTGTTGGACATGTGCAGAGTACCTTGATTGATGATGTTCAGAATGTTGGATTGGATGGCGAAGCCCGGAAATCGCGGCTCTGCGACCGCGCTGGCGGCCCCCTGCACCGTGCGAGAGATTCGCGCTGTGAACTGCTACGCCGTAGCAACTCTGCTCGAAGAACCCGGCGAAACTCGGCAAAACCTGGTAAAATCGGGTGATTTGCGGGCGGAAAGTCGAGCGAGAGTAGATGAAAAATACTGTTAAAACAGCGACTTGTCAGGCGTCACGGCTTTCCGTGGCACCCATGATGGACTGGACAGATCGCAACTGCCGTCTGTTTCATCGCCAGCTAACCAGTGCTGCGTTGCTTTACACCGAAATGGTCACCGCGCCGGCGATTGTTCATGGCAAGCGGGCGCAGCTTTTGGATCATCAGGGCGACCATCCGGTGGCGCTGCAACTGGGGGGGTCGGACCCGGCTGAGCTGGCGCGCGCGACGCGGATCGCGGCTGATTGGGCCTATGATGAGGTGAACCTGAACTGCGGTTGCCCCTCGGATCGGGTGCAATCGGGGGCGTTCGGTGCGGTGTTGATGAAAACGCCCGATCTTGTGGCGGAGTGTGTGGCAGCGATGATTGCGGCCTCGCCGGTTGCGGTGACGGTGAAATGCCGTATCGGCGTTGATGACCAGACCCCCGAAGATGTGCTGCCGCGTTTTTTGGAAACCGTATCGGCGGCGGGGGTGACGCGCTTTCAGATTCACGCGCGCAAAGCGTGGCTGCAGGGGCTTTCGCCCAAGGATAACCGCGAAATTCCACCGCTTGATTACCCGTTGGTGCTGCGGATGAAGACCGAGTTTCCGCATCTTCACCTTTCGGTCAATGGCGGCGTGACGGGGATTGCGCAGGCCAAAGCCTTTTTGGAGCAGGGCCTTGATGGCGTAATGATCGGCCGTGCAGCCTACCATGATCCGTTCAACACACTGGGCGCGGTGGATGCGGAGCTGTTTGGTTTGGGCCAACCGAAGGATCCGTTCGATGTGGCCGAGGCCATGCGCCCGGTGATTGCGGCACATCTGGCGGGTGGGGGCCGGCTGCATCAGATCACGCGCCATATGTTGGGGCTGTTTCACGGCCGCCCCGGTGCGCGGGGCTGGCGCCGGGTGCTATCGGAAGGGGGCACCGCCGAGGGGGCGGGCCTTGCCCTTTATGAAGCGGCCCTGGCACAGGTGCTATAAGATCGTCATGCGGGCACTGGTATCTGCCCTGCGCCTTCGTTAGGCAGATGCAAACCCGGAGGATCTGATGCCCGATCTAGCCACGCTGACACCGATGATCCTGACGTTGATGGCGGTGGGGGCCTTTGCCGGTCTGCTTGCGGGGTTGTTGGGGGTAGGGGGCGGCATCGTGCTGGTGCCCGCGTTTTATTGGGTGTTCTCTACAATGGGCTACGGCTCAGAGCAGTTGATGCAGGTCTGCGTTGCGACCTCGCTTGCCACGATCATCGTGACCTCATGCCGTTCGGTGTTGTCGCACCATAAGAAGGGCGCGGTAGAGTGGAGTATTCTGCGCGGCTGGGCCCCCGGTATCATTGTCGGCGCGGTCTTGGGGGTGATGGTCGTGTCGCGCCTGAGGACGCCGACATTGCAGGCGATCTTTGGTGGGCTGGCGGTGCTGATCGCGCTTTATATGGCGTTCGGGCGTAGCGATTGGCGCATTGCCAACCGTATGCCGACGGGCATTATCCGGGCCAGTCTGTCACCGGTCATAGGGTTCTTGTCGGTGCTGATGGGAATCGGCGGCGGGTCGTTCGGTGTGCCCTTGATGACACTGCATGGGGTGGCAATTCATCGGGCGGTGGCGACAGCGGCGGGGTTTGGGGCGCTGATTGCCACGCCCTCGGTGTTGGCGTTTCTTTTTGTGAAAATCCCCAGCGCACCACCACTTACGATCGGCGTTGTCAATCTGCCGGCTTTCGGCGTCGTGATTTCAATGACCCTGCTGACGGCGCCCTTGGGGGCGATGCTGGCCCATCGGGCAGACCCCAGACTGCTCAAGCGGATCTTTGCCGCGTTTTTGATCCTTGTCGCCCTCAACATGCTGCGCAAAGCGTTGTTCTGAGGCCCGGCGGGCAATAGCACCCCTGCCACCCTCGGGATGGGTGCCCTAGCCCCGTTCGGCCAGTTTCGCGGCATCCCATAGCGCGTCCATCTCGGCCAGATCGCTGTCTTCGGGGCGTTTGCCGCGTTTTGTCAGCGCTGATTCGATTGCGCCAAAGCGGCGCGTGAATTTCATGTTGGTGGCGCGTAGCGCGGCTTCGGCATCCAGGCCCAGATGCCGCCCCAGATTGACCATCACGAACATCAGGTCGCCAAACTCTTCGGCCAGCGCATCAGGGCCCAGCGTGTCCCGCGCCTCGACCAATTCGCCCGCCTCCTCAACGATTTTTGCCAGAACCTCATCGGTTGAAGGCCAGTCAAAGCCCACCCTTGCGGCGCGCTTTTGCAGCTTTAGCGCGCGGGTCAGCGCCGGTAGCCCAAGGGCGACGCCATCCAGCACCCCGGTTTCGGCCCGTGCGCGCCGTTCAGTCGCCTTGATCGCCTCCCAGTCTGCGGTTTGCT
Organism: Phaeovulum sp.; assembly: GCF_047638075.1. Taxonomy (NCBI): domain Bacteria; kingdom Pseudomonadati; phylum Pseudomonadota; class Alphaproteobacteria; order Rhodobacterales; family Paracoccaceae; genus Phaeovulum; species Phaeovulum sp. The sequence continues at coordinate 59,699 of NZ_JBLJBV010000064.1, read as the reverse complement.
GTTCAGGCGTCTTGTCACGGCTTTCATCGCCAAAGACATGCGGGTGCCGGGCCACCATCTTGTTGCAGATCGTACGGGCCACGCTGGAAAAATCAAACTGCCCTGTCTCGGAGCCCATCTGCGTGTGATAGACCACCTGAAGCAGCAGATCGCCCAGTTCCCCTTCCAACTCATCCCAGGCTTGCCGCGCGATGGCATCGGCAACTTCGTGCGCCTCTTCAATGGTATAGGGGGCGATGCTGGCAAAATCCTGCGCGATGTCCCAGGGGCAACCGGTGCCGGGGTCGCGCAACCGGGCCATGATGGCAATCAGGCGCGCCATCTGCTGTTCGGCCCCGCCCGACGGGTCTTGGATCAGGGCATCGTCGGATTTGGTCATTGCGTGGCGCCTAAAATCGGATGATCTTGGAAAGTATCGCCAACCACCCGGAAGAGTCCACATGCCCGTCCTGAATCGAATAGCCGCCCTGGCCCCAGAAATGACCGCATGGCGCCGGCACCTGCATGCCCACCCCGAACTGTCGTTCGATTGCCACGAAACTGCCGCCTTCGTGGCCGCGCGTCTGCGCGAATTCGGGGTAGATGAACTGCACGAGGGCATTGCCAAAACCGGTATTGTGGCAATCATCAAGGGGCGCGCCGAGGGTCCGGTCATCGGGCTGCGCGCGGATATGGATGCGCTGCCGATTGAGGAACTTACCGGTGCCGAATACGCCTCGAAAACCCCCGGCAAAATGCACGCCTGCGGGCATGACGGCCATACCACGATGCTGCTGGGCGCGGCGAAATATCTGTGTGAGACACGCAATTTCGCAGGCTCGGTCGCGCTTTTGTTTCAACCGGCCGAAGAGGATGGCGGTGGTGGTGGGGTGATGGTGAAAGAGGGTGTGATGGAGCGGTTTGACGTCACGCAGATTTATGGCATCCACAATGCCCCCAACATCCCCTTTGGGCATTTTCACACAACGCCGGGGCCATTCATGGCGGCGGTTGATACGGCTTGGGTTCATGTCACCGGCAAGGGGGGGCATGGCGCGATGCCGCATGATTGCATTGATCCGATTCCGGCAATGGCGGGGATGATCGGTGCGTTGCAAACCATTGTCAGCCGTAACCTTTTTGCGCTGGATGAGCTGGTCGTTTCTGTCACCCAGATCCATTCAGGCAGCGCCACGAACATCATCCCCGAAGAAGGCTGGTTCTGCGCCACGATCCGCAGCTTTACCCCCAAAGTCCGCGAACTGGCTGAAAGGCGCTTTCACGAAATTGTCAACGGCCACGCCAGCGCTTATGGTGTCAGCGCGCGGATCACCTATGAACGCGGTTATCCCCCGACGGTAAATGACGCCCAAAAGGTCGCACTTGCGGGCGAGGTCGCGGCAGAGGTGTCGGGCGAAGCGGCGGTTGAGGCCAATGCCGGGCGTGAAATGGGCGCTGAGGATTTCTCTTACATGCTGGAGGCACGTCCGGGGGCGTATCTTTTCCTTGGGCAGGGACCAAGCGCGGGGCTGCACCATCCGGCCTATGATTTCAATGACGAACTGGCCCCGGTTGGCGCGACTTTCTTTGCGCGCCTGGTGGAACGCGCCCAACCCTTGGGCTGAGCGATCCATGGCGCAGCGTGGTGATGGGGCAGGGGCCTTGCGCTTGCGAAGGCGCATCACCACCTGACTGGCCTTGGCGCACGAATATGTGTGTTGCGCCAGCCGGGGCCTTTGCGCGCCTTGCCAAGGGCAAGGGCCGCAGGTAAGTTGCCGCGCAAAAACCGGGCCCTTGGCCAAAAAACAACAGGCCACAGGCCCCAAAGACAAAGGACCACTACATGTTCGCAACCCCCGCTTACGCTCAGGCCGCCGGTGGCGCCGGTGGCGCCGCTGCCTTCGGTCAGTTCATTCCGCTGATCCTGATCTTTGCGATCATGTATTTTCTGCTGATCCGCCCGCAGCAGAAAAAGGCAAAATTGCACCGCTCCATGGTCGACGCGCTGCGCCGCGGCGATCAGGTCATCACCCAGGGCGGCATCATTGGCAAAGTCACCCATGTGCGCGAAGATGGTGAGGTCGAGGTGGAAATCGCGACCGGCGTCAAGGTGCGTGTGGTCAAGTCAACGATCACGACAGTGCTGTCGAAAACCGAACCTGCTGCCGCCAACGCGAACTGAGTTTAACCCATGTTGTACATCTCCGTTTGGAAGCGGGTCCTGATCCTCGGAGTTTGTCTTCTGGGGATCGTGGCCGCTGCGCCCAACCTGTTCTATGGACGGGTCGAGGCGCATAACGATGCCGTGTCAGCGGCGGAAAAATCTGGTTTCGAGACCCCCGAGCAGGCGGTGGAGCGGGCAAGATGGCCCGATTTCCTGCCCTCGGGTCTGGTTAACCTGGGGCTGGATCTGCGCGGTGGTGCGCATCTTCTGGCCGAGGTGCATGTTGAAGATGTCTACAAGGCCCGGATGGATGCGCTCTGGCCCGAAGCCCGCGATGCCGTCCGCAAAGCCGCCGGCACGGCGCGCCGTGCCCCCTCCAGCGCCGATACGCTGCGTATTCTGGTGGGCGACCCGGCCAAGCTGCCCGACGCGCTGGCGGCCGTCAAGGCGCTGGCGACCCCGGTGGTCAGCCTGACGGGCGTAGGCCAAAATGACATCACCGTAGCCGCCGAGGGCGACCAGGTGGTGATCGGCCTTTCCGATGCGGAGCGTGCCGCGACCGATGATCGTACCATGCAGCAAAGCCTTGAGATCATCCGCCGCCGTGTCGACGCGGTTGGCACCCGCGAGCCGACCATTCAGCGTCAGGGCTCTGACCGGGTCTTGATTCAGGTGCCCGGAATAGGTTCTGCTTCTGAATTGAAGGCGATCATCGGCACTACGGCGAAACTCAGTTTCCATCCGGTGCTGGCGCGTGGCTCCAACCCCGACGCCAATCCGGGGGTCGGCAATGTGATCTATCCATCGCTCGACCAGAAGGACGTCTACTATACGCTGGATGCAACCCCGGTTGTCAGCGGTGATGACCTGGTCGACGCGCGCCCCGATTTTGACCAAAATGGCCGCCCTGCGGTAGCGTTTCGGTTCAATACTACCGGCGCGCGAAAGTTCGGTGATTATACCGCTGCCAATATCGGCCAGCTTTTCGCAATCGTTCTGGACAATGAGGTGATCTCAGCGCCTGAAATCCAGAGCCATATTCCCGGCGGGTCCGGCATCATCACCGGTAATTTCACGGTTGAAAGTTCGACCAATCTTGCGGTGCTGTTGCGCGCGGGTGCGCTTCCGGCAAAAATGACCTTTCTGGAAGAACGCACCATCGGCCCGGAACTGGGTCAGGACAGCATTGACGCGGGTCGCGTTGCCGCGCTTGTGGGCCTGGTCGCGGTCGTTGTGTTCATGATCGCCTGCTATGGCCTCTTTGGGGTCTTTGCCTCGGTGGCGCTGGGGGTGAACATTGCACTGATTTTTGGCATTCTGTCGATGATCGGCGGCACGCTGACCTTGCCGGGTATTGCCGGGATCGTCTTGACGATTGGCATGGCCGTCGACGCCAATGTGCTGGTGTTTGAGCGTATCCGCGAAGAGCTGAAAACCGCCCGTGGCCCCGCCCGCGCGATTGAGCTGGGATATGAAAAGGCTATGTCAGCGATTGTCGATGCCAATATCACCACCTTCATCACTGCGGCGATCCTGTTCATCGCGGGCTCTGGCCCGGTGCGGGGCTTTGCGGTGACGCTGGTGATCGGCATTCTGACCTCGGTCTTTACCGCGATATATGTAACGCGGGTGCTGATCGTGGTGTGGTACGGCTACCGCCGCCCAAAAACCGTTATTGTGTAAGGGGATAGACATGGCATTCCGTCTGAAACTGGTCCCCGAGGTTACTCATTGGGATTTCTTCCGCCACGCGTGGGCGACCTTTGGCTTTTCCGTGTTGATGGTTGTGGCCTCGATCATCGTGACCATTACCATGGGCCTCAACTTTGGTATCGACTTTCGGGGGGGCACCACGATCCGCACGGAATCGACCGGCGCGGTGGATGTGGGGGCATACCGGGCGGTGATGACGCCGCTGGATCTGGGCGATGTTGCAATTTCCGAGGTGTTCGACCCGACTTTTGCGGCTGACAAACACGTCGCAATGATCCGCATCCAGGCGCAAGAGGGCGCGGAGAGCATAAGCCCCGAGGTGATCGCCCGCGTTGAGACGGCCTTGCAAGGGTATGATAAATCTATCAAATTCCAATCGGTGGAATCCGTTGGCCCCAAGGTTTCGGGTGAGTTGATCAAGACGGCGATAGAGGCTGTCCTGGGGGCGACGCTGGCAATTCTGGCCTATATCTGGTTACGCTTTGAATGGCAGATGTCAGTTGGGGCAGTGATTGCGCTGGTCCATGATATCACGGTGACAGTGGGCATATTTGCGCTGTTCCAGATCAAGTTCGACCTGACGATCATCGCGGCACTGCTGACGATTTTGGGGTATTCGATCAACGATACAGTGGTGATTTTTGACCGACTGCGCGAAAACCTGATGAAATACAAGACCATGCCGCTGCGAGATGTGATGAACCTGTCGGTCAACGAAACTCTGTCACGCACGGTGATGACTTCGGGGACGACGCTGATTGCGCTGATTGCGCTGTTGGTGCTGGGGGGTGACGTTATTCGCGGCTTCGTGTTTGCGATGACCTGGGGGGTGGTGGTCGGCACCTACTCATCGGTTTTCGTGGCCAAGAACGTGGTGCTGTTTTTGGGATTGAACCGGGATCCGAAAAAGAAGGCGGACGGCGCCGATAAATTCTTTACCGAAAAGATGCCTGATAACGGGTCCAAGTCCTGATATGCCTTTGATTGAAACCAGCTTTGGTTCGGCTTTACCGATTGACGGCTATGGGCCGGGGTTCTTTCGTGTGGATGGTATCGTCTATCCCGGCGGTATTGTCATTCGTGCCGAGGGGTTGACCGGTTGGCAGGGCTACGCGGACCGCGCGCCGCTGTTGTCTCTTGCGGGGGCGATTGATGTGCTGTTCATCGGCACCGGGGCCGAGATTGCACATCTGCCGCCCGATCTGATCGCAGCACTGGAAAGTCGGGGGCTGATGGCCGAGCCGATGTCGACCCCTTCGGCGGCACGCACCTATAATGTGCTCTTGTCTGAGGGCCGCCGCGTGGCGGCAGCATTGTTGCCGATGCCGGGGCGTCGCGAAACAGCATGCTGAGCCTTGCGCCGCGCAGGGCATTGGGGTGGATGGCCGCATGAATGTGCTTTCGGTTTCTGATCTTGCGGTGTCGCGCGGGGGGGTGCCTGTCCTTGAGGGGGTGAGTTTCAGCCTGCAAGCGGGTCGTGCGCTGGTGTTGCGCGGCCCGAATGGCATTGGCAAAACAACGATGCTTCGCACGCTTGCCGGTTTGCAACCCGCCCTGAAAGGCAAGATTTCGATGCCACCCGAAACCATTGCCTATGCGGCCCATGCGGATGGGTTGAAATCCACCCTGACGGTACGCGAGAATCTTCGGTTTTGGGCGTCGGTGTACGGCTCGGGCGATGTCGCCCCGGTGCTGGCCGCGATGAATCTCGAGGCGCTGGCAGATCGTGCCGCGATGAGCCTGTCGGCAGGTCAAAAGCGCCGGTTGGGCCTTGCGAGATTATTGGTTACGGACCGCCCCTTTTGGGTGTTGGATGAGCCGACGGTTTCGCTTGATGTGGCCTCTGTCGCGTTGTTCGTGGCGGCTGTTCGCGCGCATCTGGCGGCGGGTGGTGCGGCCCTGATGGCGACGCATATCGACCTTGGAATAGACGAGGCCGAGATCCTGGATCTTGGCCCCTTCAGGGCGCGTTCTCCGCAAGCGGGTGGAATCGTCGGCGGCTTTGATGAGGCCTTCACATGATATGGGGTGAGGGCTACGGGTGCGGGACGCTCCGCGGGGAGTATTGTTGCCAAAAAAAAGCCCTGCGGGTTTGTGAGTCCTGTCAAACGGCACATTCGTCAGGCGGGTGTAGGGGCAGATCTGCCTTTGCCGGGGGCTGGGCATGATAGCCTTGTTGATACGGGATCTGAGACTGGCCATCCGCGCGGGTGGTGGCTTTGGCCTTGGGCTTGCGTTCTTTTTGATTGTCACCACGTTGGTGCCCTTTGGTGTAGGGCCTGAGGGGGGCACTTTGGCAAGGATTGCGCCGGGGATATTGTGGGTGGGCGCGCTTTTGGCGTGCCTTTTGTCGCTTGACCGGATCTTTGCGCTGGATTTCGAGGATGGGTCGCTGGATCTGCTGGCAACCGCGCCGATCCCGCTGGAGGGGGTGGTGACGATCAAGGCGCTGGCGCATTGGATCACTACGGGGCTGCCGTTGGTTCTGGCGGCGCCCATTTTCGGGGTGCTGCTGCATTTGCCGGGTACGGGCTATTTTTGGCTTGTGGTGTCGCTGATGGTTGGGACGCCGGCGTTATCGGTGCTGGGCACTTTTGGGGCGGCGTTGACGGTGGGGTTGAAGCGGGGCGGGCTTTTGCTGTCGCTTCTGGTTTTGCCGCTTTATGTTCCCACGTTGATTTTCGGGGCAGAGCTTGTGCGCAGGGGCGCCGATGGAATGGAGACCAGTGCCGCGCTGCTGATGTTGGCGGGAATTACTGCGGCGACCGTGGCGCTGGTGCCTTTTGCGTCGGCTGCTGCCATCCGCGTCAATCTGCGCTAAGGAATTTGATCGCTGACGTGATAGTGAGTTGATCGCGCGAACAGAAAGAAAGTAGCCAGTACCCATGTCGATCTGGGAATATGCCAATCCGAAGAAATTCATGCAGACCTCGTCCTGGGCTTTGCCTTGGGTGACGGGTTTGGCGATTGCGGCCCTGTTGGGGGGCTTGATCTGGGGATTTTTCTTTACCCCGGACGATTACAAGCAGGGCTCGACCGTCAAGATCATTTATATCCATGTTCCTGCGGCGATGATGGCGATCAATATCTGGGTAATGATGCTTGTGACCTCATTGATCTGGTTGGTCCGGCGGCACCATGTATCTGCCCTGGCGGCCAAGGCCGCGGCACCTGTGGGCATGGTGATGACGCTGATCGCGCTTTTTACCGGGGCAATCTGGGGGCAGCCGATGTGGGGCACCTGGTGGGAATGGGATCCGCGTCTGACCTCGTTCCTGATCCTGTTTTTATTCTATCTGGGCTACATGGCGCTTTGGGAAGCGATCGACAACCCTGACACCGCGGCGGATCTGACCGGGGTTTTGTGTCTTGTCGGGTCGGTCTTTGCGCTGCTTAGCCGGTATGCGGTGAACTTCTGGAATCAGGGGCTGCATCAAGGCGCCAGCCTGTCGCTGGACGAGAAGGAGAATGTGGCAGATGTGTTTTGGTACCCGCTTTTGCTGTGTATCGCCGGGTTCATCCTGTTGTTTTTGACACTGGTACTGATCCGCACGCGAACCGAAATTCGTGCCCGCCGTCTGGCGGCGCTGGAAGCGCGCGAAAGGATGGCATGATGCCCGATCTTGGCAAATACGCGGGTTCGGTGATGGGGGCTTATGGGGTCACCATTGTATTGATTTTGGCACTGGTGGCGCTGTCGCTTTGGCGTTCGGCCCGCGTGAAGCGCGCGCTCGAGGCGCAGGAGGCCCGGATGGGGCGCAATAATAATGGCTAAAGTTTCGCTCATGATGTTGCCGCCGCTGGTTTTTGCGGGCTTGGCAGGGATGTTTCTTTGGGGAATGACGCGTGATGACCCGCGGCAGTTGCCCTCGGCCCTGGCTGGCAAAGAGGCCCCGGCGGTGCAGATGACGCCCCTGGGCGACGGGGCGCCTTTTACCGACGTCAATTTACGCGACGGGCAGGTAAAGCTGGTCAATTTCTGGGCCAGTTGGTGCGCGCCCTGCCGCGTTGAACACCCCAACCTTTCGGCGCTTGCCCATCAGGGGGTTCAGATCTACGGCGTGAACTACAAGGATACCGATGCAAAGGCGCTTCGGTTTCTGGCGGAACTGGGGGATCCCTACACCGCCAAGGGCGCTGACAGGTCTGGCCGGATGGGGCTGGAATGGGGCGTTTACGGTGTGCCGGAAACCTTTGTTGTTGATGGGGACGGCAAGATACTTTTCCGCTTTGCCGGGCCTGTCACGCAGCGTGTGATCGACAAGGATCTGCGCCCGCTGTTGGGCGAAATCACCTCTGTCGAACCTTGAATTCCACGATTTTTGACGTATATTAACGTCACTAGGTGTGGGGTGGATCATGAACATTGCTGCATTCTCTGAAAACGCGCTGTTTTCGCCACGGCTTCTGGCCGCAGAGCTGCGCACCTCGCAAGAAGAGGTGGCGCGCACACTGGGCCTTGGCCGTGACGCGATCGCGCGCAAGGATCGGCTGGCGTCCGCCAAGACCCAGACCCGGCTGCGCGAACTGGTGGAAATTCTCAACCGGATTGAGCCGCGGTTTGGCTCGTCGCTGCTGGCCTATGCGTGGTTTCGCTCGGAACCGCTTGCGGGTTTTGGCGGGCAAAGTGCCATGGCGCTGGTGCGCGACGGGCAAGCAGGCGCGGTTATGGACTATCTTGACGCGGTGGATGACGGCGTCTTTGCATGACGCCGCCTATTGGTGATCGGGCGCCCGCACCAGCCCTGCATTGGGTGGGGCTGCTGTATCGTGCGCTGAACCCCCGCTGGGCGGCAGAGCCATTGTCGGGCGAGGGGGCGCGCCGCCATGGCGGCCGCTTCAATCGGCCCGGTCGGTCGGCGCTTTACACTGCAACACATATTCTGACGGCGTTACGCGAGGCGGGGCAGGTGGGCGAACCGCTGCAACCCACAACCCTGGTGTCTTATGATGCCGATTTATGGCCGATTTTTGACGCAACCGATCCTGTCGCGCTTGCCAGCCGGGGGGTGGCGGCTGATATGCTGGCCGCCGATGATTGGCGGCTGGGGATGTTGAAAGAGGGTGTGGCCCCTACCCAAGCCCTTGCCGAGGAAATGATTTCCGAGGGTTATGCCGGGATGTTGACGCCAAGCTATGCCCGTGGGGCGCCAGCCAGTGCCACCAACCTCGTACTATGGCGTTGGGGCGGCGGGCAGACGCGACTGACATTGAATGATAGCGACCACCGGCTTGGCTGAGCTTTTCTCAAGCGTTACGTTGGCTTTGGTCTCCGTCATAATCTAGCAGGCCCGTTGTCACCGTTTGACGTTTAGGTGCAGGTCCGTTTGTTACCTTTCCCTCGCCCCACCGGACCGGACGGTTGTTCTTTGCGTTGATGAGAAGTCACAGATCCAGGCACTCGGCCGCATTCAACCTGGTCTACCGCTCAAGATAGGGCCGCGCCGCGATCATGACGTACGACTTCAAGCGTCACGGCACGACCACGCTTTTCGCCGCGCCGGATGTGAAATCGGGCGCGGTAATCGTTGATTGCAGGCCGCGACATCCGCTGCCCGGCAGTAGTTTGCCCGCGAACCACGAGAGGGGGGCGAAAAGGCTCCTGAAATCCCTGGCGCAGATCGACAAGGCCGTGCCCGCGCGTCGCGATGTGCATCTGGTGCTCGACAATTACGCCACCCACAAGACGCCTGAGGTGAAAGCCCGGCTGGACAAGCACCCGCGCTTAAAGCTGCATTTCACGCCCACCAGCGCATCATGGCTGAACCTTGTGGAGCGCTTCTTTGCCAAGATCACCTCAAAACGCATCCGACGCGGCAGCGATTCCAGCGTCGGTGATCTGGAAACCGCGATCTCCGACCATCTCGCCCAGCAGAGCGAAAAGCCAAAGCCCTTCAGGTGGACCAAAAGCACAGAGGACATCCTCATCCGAGAGCGCCGCGCACTCGACGCACTGGATGAAATAGATGGAAACAGGTAGGAAATGTCAGACTCGGAACACCAGGTAGATCAGCTTGGTCGCGGCCTCTTCGGTCGGAACGAGCCGGGCGCCCTGATTGATTACGGGATCAACCGGTTCAAGCTCTCAATGGCATTCGTCATGTAGATGATCTTGCGAAGTTGAAGCGTGAGGCAAACGATCCGGAGAATCGTTTGTAGCGCACAACGGATCAAAGGCGAAGAACGGGATCACCTCTTGCCTTGCCCGCCGCCAGACCGGAGCGATACGAGGCGTATTGCCCGACCTATTTTCCCTCGAAAGCGTCCAACTCGGCGGCAGCCTGATCGGCGGTGGGCGCTCTGTAAATTCGGCGCGGATCGGTGGCTGCGGCGTTGTGGTCTTGTCACGCTTGCGTTCCGGCCTCTCAACTCATTCATGCGGCCTTTCGCTCAAATGCCAAGGGCTTTTCCCGCCGAGTATGAATGGCGTCGGCGCGGGTTATAAAAGCCGTTGATATATGGGAAGATCGCGCCCGCGGCTTGACGGACGTGTCTTCCATCGGGTCCGCCAGACCGGCTCAGCCTTGACGGATTTGAAGAACGCCTCAGCCATGGAATTATCATGGCAATTGCCCTTGCCGCTCATTGATACCTTGAAGCCGTACTTGGGCAAGCGTTCGTGATACTCGTTGGAACAGTAGCGAGATCCCGTTACCCGGCAATGGTTTGCCTGCAAACCATGACAGGGCACTTCTGGCTCGGCCCATCCGCTGAAAAATCCTCACTCTCATCGAATACAAACATTCGACTGCCGTGCAGCGGATCCAGCAGGTTGGGCGCGATGTTGACCGTGTGATTGCTGTCCGTCGTGGACTTGTATTTCTGCGTTCTGATGGTCTTGAGGCCATTCTCGCCCATCAGACGTCCGACCCTACGGTGCCCCACCTTCAATCCAAGTTCTTGTAGCGCTTCGGTCATCCGAGGTCGCCCATGGCTTTGCAGGCTTGAACGATGCTCTTCACGGATATGAGCCAAGATTACCATACCATCGCGTTGTCGTTGGCTTATTGGGGGCACCCGCCACGCACGGAACCCACGCGGTGTGACCCGTATTATCTGGCAAAGAAGCTCCACAGACCACTTTTCTTTCCAGGCATCGGTGAAAGCAAACCTCGCCCGCTGCCCGGCAGCGCATGTTTGCATGCGCGAGAGGGGGCTTTGGCCCGCAAAGAAGATCGCCGGTTTTTCAACACTTCCCTCTCCTCGCGCAGAAGTCGGACTTCTTTGCGAAGGCGACTGTTCTCCTTCTCAACGTCTTCATCCGGCCCTGACATCAGATCGTCGTGCTGATGTTGCTGAACCCACTTGTTCAATGTCGACAGTCCAACACCCAAATATGATGAAACTTGAGGCCGTGTTAGTCCCTTTGTGATCGCGATACGCACCGCATCATGCCGAAACTCGTCCGTATATCTCGTTGCCATTTCATATCTCCTTCATCGCAAACACTGCTCGAAAGAGACCGGAACCAAACCGCGACGAGACCAAGTTGCATCAAGACCTTCTTCAAGACCCTCATGACCGGCCGCCGGATCGAGGATATTCGCCTGCCCACCACAGACCGCTTGGCCAATTGCATCGCCCTTGCCTGCGACACTGCCTGGAGGCTCTCATGGATGACTTGGCTCGGAAGGGCCGAACCAGCGGGTGCCTCGGCTGCTGTTTTCACCGATGCCGAATTTGGACCTACTTGACCGCACACCCCCTGCACCGCGCCCGGGCTACACGCGCGATCTCGCCTTTTACCCGAACGCCGTCGCACGGCTTGGCGGTTACCTCGCCCGACGACATGACCTACCGCCAGGAACAACCATCCTTTGGCGCAGCCAGCCCCCCTCGCTGACCTTCTTGTCGGATTCAAGGCGGCTGAGCGAAGCGGCAAGACAACTTGTGGGTAATTGAAAGAAAAATGGGGCGCGTACTCTTTGCCGCCCCTCATAGTTTTTCGGCTTTTTTTTGGTAAAAATACTCCTGCCGGAGGCTCCTGTCATGGATCCCGATGCCCCCCTCGACCGCATTTTCACCTTTCAAAATCAACTTCGCCAAAAAGAAGCGCATATGCCCTCAAAGCCCCTACTTTACGCGCCTGCGAGCCGATCCTATAAGGCGGCATGATCTGGCTGGCCTTCATACCTGCACGAATTACTGGCCCGGCGCTCTCAATCCGCAGAGCCGCCGGGACGTGATGCCATGCCCGGGCGCGCGCCGCGCCCTTTCCCCTATCAAGGACTTTCCCGATGTGTGCCGATACCCCCGCTTCCAGCCCAGATTACCGCAGCACCGTCTTTCTGCCGCAAACCGAATTTCCGATGCGTGCTGGCCTGCCCGCACGCGAGCCTGAATGGCTGGCGCATTGGGAGCGGATCGGCATTTATGACCGGCTGCGCGCGCAAAAGGGCCGCGCACCCTTCGTGCTGCATGACGGGCCGCCCTATGCCAACGGTCATCTGCATATCGGCCACGCGCTGAACAAGATCCTCAAGGATTTCATCGTCCGTTCGCAGCAGATGATGGGCAAGGACGCGCGCTATGTGCCCGGTTGGGACTGTCACGGACTGCCGATCGAATGGAAGATCGAGGAACAGTACCGCGCCAAGGGTCTGGACAAGGACACCGTTGACACCGTCGCTTTCCGGCAGGAATGCCGCAAGTTCGCCGAGGGTTGGATCGATATCCAGCGCGACGAATTCAAGCGCCTGGGCGTCACCGGCAAGTGGGATGCGCCCTACCTCACGATGGATTTTCATGCCGAGGCGGTGATCGCCGAAGAATTCATGAAGCTGCTGATGAACGGCAGCCTTTATCAGGGCTCCAAGCCGGTGATGTGGTCGCCGGTGGAAAAGACCGCTTTGGCCGAGGCCGAGGTCGAATATCATGACCACACCAGCCACACGATCTGGGTGCGGTTTCCGGTGGTACAGGCGGATTTCGTGGGCCGTATCGACGAGGGCGGCACCCTTCCTGCAACCGGGGCGCCTGCTGATGCGCACCATAAGAATGCGTCAATCCTTAAGTCGGCCAGCGTTCTGATCTGGACGACAACCCCTTGGACAATCCCGCAAAACCGGGCCGTCGCGTTCAACCCGGACATCGCCTACGCGGCCTTTGAAATCACCGAGACGGGCGAGGGGTCCACCGCAAACCTGGGCGAGGTTGTCGTTCTGGCCATGTCGCGTGCGGAGGAGACGTTTGAAAAGGCCAAGGCCAAGGCGGTGCGCCTGTTCGAGTTGGACAGCAACAGCCTTTCGGAAATGACCCTCGCCCATCCGTTCCGTGGCGTTGCGGGTGCGAGCGGCGAATGGGATTATCCCGTGCCGATGCTGCCCGGCGATCATGTTACCGACGATGCGGGCACGGGCTTTGTGCACACAGCACCCAGCCATGGCGATGACGACTATCAGCTGTTTTTGAAATTTCAGGGGCCCAGCCACCCCGACCTGAAGATGACCTACAACGTTGAGCCTGATGGCAGCTACCGCGCCGATCTGCCGCTGTTCGGCGGCCAGCAGATCATCACCCCAGAGGGTAAGGAGGGCCCGGCAAACGTCAGCGTCATCAAGCAGTTGGCCTATTGCGGCGCGCTTCTGGCCAAGGGTAAGTTGAAGCACAGCTACCCGCATAGCTGGCGCTCAAAGGCGCCGCTGATCTACCGCAACACGCCGCAGTGGTTTGCCGCCATCGACAAAAAGCTGGACGACGGCATGGGCACTTACGGCGATACGATCCGCAGCCGCGCGCTGACCTCTATCGACCAACTGGTGCAGTGGACGCCGCAGACCGGGCGCAACCGGCTTTACTCGATGATCGAGGCGCGGCCCGATTGGGTCTTGTCGCGCCAACGCGCCTGGGGCGTGCCGCTGACCTGTTTCGTCAAAAAAGGTGCGCGCCCGACCGACCCCGAATTCTTGCTGCGCGACGCCCATGTCAACGCCCGTATCGTGCGCGCGTTTGAAACTGACGGTGCCGATGTCTGGTATAAGCCCGACTTCAAGGCAACCGCGCTGGGCCCCGACTATGACCCCGACGATTTCGAGCAGGTCTTTGACGTGCTTGATGTGTGGTTCGATTCCGGCTCTACCCACGCCTTCGTGCTGCGCGACCGGGCCGATGGGGCGCCCGACGGAATAGCCGACCTTTATCTGGAAGGCACTGACCAGCACCGCGGATGGTTCCATTCCTCGATGCTGCAAGCCTGCGCCACCACGGGCCGCGCGCCCTACCGGGGCGTGGTCACGCATGGCTTCACGCTGGATGAGAAGGGCATGAAAATGTCCAAATCATTGGGCAATACGATCTTGCCTGACGCGGTGGTCAAGGAATACGGCGCCGATATTCTGCGGCTTTGGGTGGCGCAGGTTGATTTCACCAATGACCAGCGGATCGGCAAGGAAATCTTGAAAGGCGTGGCCGACAGCTACCGCAGGCTGCGCAATACCATGCGTTTCATGCTGGGCAACCTTGCTGATTTTTCCGAGGCCGAACGCGTCGCCGCCGCCGATTTGCCGGAACTGGAACGCTGGGTGCTGCACCGTCTGGCGGAACTGGATCAGACCGTTCGCAAGGGCTATGCTGCCTATGATTTCCAGGGCGTGTTTCAGGCGCTGTTCAACTTTTGCACAGTTGATCTGTCAGCGATCTACTTTGATATCCGCAAGGACAGCCTCTATTGCGATACTGCGGATAGTGCCGCGCGGCGGGCGACGCGCACCGTGCTGGACCTGCTGTTCCACCGGCTGACCACCTGGCTGGCGCCGATCCTGGCGTTCACGATGGAAGATGTCTGGCTGTCGCGCTTTCCGGGCGAAGAGTCGTCGGTCCATCTGCTGGATATGCCCGCAACCCCCGAGGGGTGGCGGGACGATGCCCTTGCCGCGAAATGGGACGGCATCCGCCGCGCCCGCCGCGTTGTCACCGCAGCACTTGAGGTGCAGCGCACCGCGAAGGTCATCGGTGCCAGCCTTGAGGCCGCGCCCGTGGTCCACATCGAGGATGCGGGCCTGTTGACGGCGCTCAAATCGGTCCCCTTTGCCGATCTGTGCATCACCTCGGATCTGGTGCTGACCGCCGACCCGGCCCCGAACGAGGCCTTCCGCCTGCCCGAGATCCCCGGCATCGGCGTGGTGTTTGAATTGGCGCCGGGCGACAAATGCGACCGCTGCTGGAAGATCCTGCCCGACGTGGGCACCCACGCCCACCCCTGCACCTGCGCGCGCTGCAACGCGGCACTGGGCTGATCTTTGGTTGACCGCCTGCCCCCCGTGGCCGCGCCCCCATCAAACCAGGGCGACCACGGGGGGGCGGGCGGCCAGCAGAGCCATGCCGCTATGTCATAAGCGTTGTGCACAGGCCCCGGTGGCCCTTGCCGTGAACCCGGCGCCGGTTTACCGATAGGCGCAAAGCAGGGGCAGGGGGCGGGCAGGCGGTGACAGTCGGGGTAATGCTGGCGGTTCTGGGGGCGGCTTTCCTGCACGCGCTTTGGAATGCGCTGATCAAGATCGGGGCGTCAAAAGTCGGCTCGATGGTGGTGCTGTCGGTGATGGAAATCCCGATTGGGCTGGCCGTGGTGATGACCCGGCCCTGGCCGAATGTGGCGGTGCTGCCTTGGGTTCTTGCGGCGGGTTGTACCCATTTTGCTTACAAGTTTTTCCTGACCTACGCCTATGAGCAGGGCGACCTGAGCCGGGTCTATCCGATCGCGCGCGGGGCGGCCCCGATGGCGGTGGCGCTGATCGGCGCGCTATTTCTGGCCGATGCGGTCAGCGCCGGGCAATATGCGGGTATTGCGGTGCTGGGGCTTGGTATCTTGTTGATGTCCCGCGGAATTTTCACATCCGGAGAGTCGCGCCGGATGCTGCCTTTTGCGTTGGGATCGGCGGCGGCAACGGCCAGTTATACGCTGATTGACGGGCTGGGCGCGCGCGTGTCTGGCGATGCGGTGGCCTATGTTGGCTGGATTTTCATTTTGGATGGGATCCTGTTTTCGGTGGGCATGGTGGCGTGGAAGGGGCGCGGAATGCTGTCGGGTGGCCTGCGCGGCTGGGCATTGGGCGGTTTTGCCTCGGCGGCGTCTTATGGGGCCTATGCGATATCGGTCTGGGCGATGACGGTGGCGCCGATTGCGGTGGTCGCGGCGCTGCGCGAAACCTCAATCCTGTTTGCGGTGCTGATCGGGTGGTTGGTGTTTCACGAACGGATGACCCCGACCAAGGCAATGGCCGCGGTCATGATCGTGGCGGGTGTGATCCTGACCCGGCTTTAGGCGGCAGACGCCTGACCGCACCTGACCCCGGCCAATGCCGTCCGGTAAACGGTGCCTGCCCGGTCCTTGCACACAAGCCCTTGCCCAAGGGTCGTGCGCGCGCCGGAACCTGACGACCCCGGCCGCGCAATCAACTGGCGTTTTCAGGTGTTCTTGCCCCTCAAAGCGTTGCCACAAAGAGGGCCAATCACTTGGCGGCCTTGTGTGTGGCGGGTTTGTAGTCGCCCGGCGGAACCTGGAACGCCACATTCATGCGATTCCAGCTGTTGATGGCAATCACTGCCGCATTAAGATTGACCAGTTCTTCTTCGCTGAATTGGGCGCGGGCGGCGTCATAAACTTCGTCGGACACATCACCGCTGGAAATGGAGGTCACAGCCTCGGTCCAGGCAAGGGCTGCGCGTTCGCGCGGGGTGTAGAAAGCGCATTCCCGCCACGCGCTGAGCAGATAGAGCCGTTGTTCGGTTTCACCAGCGGCGCGCGCGTCCTTGGTATGCATGTCCATGCACCAGGCACAGCCGTTGATCTGCGAGGCGCGCAGCTTGACCAATTCGCCAAGGCTTGGCTCCAGCCCGCAATTGTTGACATATTCCTGCAACCCGGCCAAGGCCTTGTAGACGCCTGGGGCAACCTTGGCGGGGATCAATCTTGCGTTCATTGTCGTCTTCCTTTGTGTTGAGCGAGGGCCGGCGCGTCGCGGTGCGTTTTTCAGCCCTGCGGATCTGCTTCGCGCGTTGCCGAGCTGTTTGCAAATGGCAAAACCGGGGGCACACGAAGTCGTGCAAAAACGATGCTACGATTTTCGCCCGATGCGCCCGTCTATAGAGGTGATCCTATGGTTCAAGAAAGTGTCATATTGAACACCTGCCATGGCCGGCAGATGCCGCATGGCAGGCAGGCTCGCATAATCGTGAAAAAGCACCGGGCAGGGATTACCCCTTGAAAAACCCCGTTAAGCCAGCTTTCGGGGTTAGGATTCAGCGTATCAGGGGGCGGTTGATCCGCAGGGATAAAGCCGCCAATGCGCTTGCAATCAAGCGTCGTCGTCGACTATCTCAGAACGGTTCTCATTAAAGAGGTTGGATGATGGCAAAGCAAGAGCGACATACCGACCCCCGCAGGCTGATTCTGGCGGCGCTCATGTGCACCATGATGCTTGCGGCGATGGATACCACCATCGTGTCGACGGCCATTCCGCAGATCGTGGGGGATCTGGGCGGGTTCAGGTTGTTCAGTTGGGTCTTTTCGATCTACCTGCTGGCCCAAACCGTGACGATCCCGATTTATGGCAAGCTGTCGGACCTGTTTGGCCGCAAACCGGTGCTGATCGCGGGGACGTTGATATTTCTGGCCGGCTCGGCGGCGTCCTCGCTGGCCTGGGACATGATTTCGCTGATCGTGTTTCGCGGTTTGCAGGGGTTGGGGGCCGGCGCCATCATGGCGACGGTTTCAACACTGGCGGGCGATCTTTATTCGGTTCGTGAACGCGGTGCGGTTCAGGGCTGGTTGTCAAGCGTCTGGGGTGTTGCGGCGATCGTTGGGCCGCTTTTGGGCGGGGCGCTGGCGGAATATGTGTCATGGCGTTGGATATTCCTGATCAACCTGCCCATCGGCGCGTTGGCGCTGGGGCTTATCGGCACGCTCTTGCATGAAAAGTTTGAACCGCGCCAACCGCGGATTGATTATGCCGGTTCTGCGCTGGTGCTTGCGACGGTTGGGACGGTGATATTTGGTCTCTTGCAGGGCGGGCAGGCGTGGCCATGGCTGTCCGCCACCAGTGCTGCGATTTTTGCGGCGGCCGCGGTACTGTTGACGCTGACGGTCTATGTAGAGCGAAAAGCATCCGACCCGGTGATGCCGGGCTGGTTGTGGCGCCGGCGCGATCTGGCGGTGTCAAATCTGGCCATGCTGGGCATGGGGGCGCTGATGATGGCGCCAAGCGCCTACCTGCCGACCTTTTCGCAGTCTGTCCAAGGGCTTGGCGCCATTGCCGCAGGGCTGGTGCTGGCAACCATGAGCATCGGCTGGCCTGTTGCCTCGGCCTATTCCAGCCGGCTTTACATGCGGATCGGTTTTCGGGACACGGCATCGGCGGGGGCGGCCCTGATCTTGATTGCGGCCATCGGGTTTTTGCTGATCCGGGCGCCGCAACCCGTATGGCAGGTAGTTGTGGTTCAGGTGACGCTGGGCGCTGGCCTTGGGCTTGTTTCCACATCCTTGCTGGTGGGGGTGCAGTCGGTGGTTGGATGGGATCGGCGCGGCGTGGTGACCGGGGCCAGCATGTTTTCGCGCTATCTGGGGCAAAGCCTGGGTGCGGCGCTGTTTGGTGCCATTTTCAATGCGGTTGTGTCAAAACGGTTGGCCAAGGCCCCCGCGGCAATCGCGGATGCGCTGCCGCCTGATGTGAACGGGGTCATCGCAGCCTTGCATTCAGCGCACGCACAGTCAGGCACCGCGTCCTATCTGCGTGATACGATCGCGTTGGCGACACATGATCTGTATCTGGGCATGGCCGCAATTGCAGTATTGATGATCGCCGTTTTGATGGTCGCGCCGCGTCATTTTCCAATCCTGTCGCATGAGGTGCGGTAAGGGCACACGGGTTCCGGCCTGCCTTTGGGGATGCAGGGTGCCAAGGGCAGTTGAACAGATTGGGCTTTTCTTTTTGGGCGTATCGGGCATTCTGACGCCAAGCCCGAGGAGGAATGATGAAACCCGATTACCCCGAACACGCCGCCCCCGCCGATGCTGCCGCCCGCAAGGCAGTACAGCCCGTAATTTGTTACCCGGTCGAGGGGTTGCCCGCCCCCGACATGGCCGCGATCCGTGCGGCCCGCGACGGCTGGGAAAAGGTCCGCGAGGTCTTGATACCCCCGCGTGAGGCGGGTTGTTTTGAGGTGCCGGCGGGTTGGTTCTTTCGGATCCGCTCGGTTGAGGGGCCACAGGTGGGCGATTTGAACCTGTGGAACGCGGCGGATCTGACTGAAAGGTTCTATTCGGGCAAGACGCGGGCGCTTCATGGCACGCATCTGAGCACGGGGGACAGGATGTGGTCCTCGTTTCCGGCGCTGCGGTCGATGGCGGTGATCAGCGATGATACGCTGGATTGGTATGGGTTTGATACCTACGGCGGTGCGGTACATGACGTGATTGGCACGCGCTGCGACCCCTATACCCATTGCTTGCTGTCAGGCGGCGATCAGTATCACCACTGCTGTCATTCCAATCTGACGCGGGCTTTGGCCAAGACGCGGGGGTTGGCGTTGCAAGAGGCCGAGGCGCTGGTGCATGATGTGCTGAATGTGTTCATGTGCACCGGGTTCACCCGCGATACCGGCCAGTATTTCATGAAGGCCAGCCCCGTGCAGCCCGGCGATTATCTGGAGTTTTTCGCTGAGATCGACCTGTTGGGGGGGCTTTCGGCCTGTCCCGGTGGCGACTGCTCGACGGTGCATTCCTCGGATAAGGCCGCATGCCATCCTTTGCTGGTTGAGGTGTTTCGCCCCAAGGCACCGCCCGCAGGATGGGTATCGCCGGGCCAAAACCGCTATGACCGAAGCCACGGGTTGTAAATCCGCATCCAAGAGCCCTGGGCGGGCAAGACTGACCTTGCCCGCCCAGGGTTGTTCAATAGCCTCGCGCGGCCGAACTGGTTTGCCGCGTATCCGCGCCCCCCAGCAGCAGGCCATCTTCGGCGTCAACCACGATTGACTGCGCCGAACCCATGGTCTCCATCACTTCGACAACATGGCCCTTGGCCTCCAGCGCGGCGACGGTATCGCGGCTTAGGCCTTCTTCTACGCGCAAAACCTCGGGTAGCCACTGGTGGTGGATACGCGGGGCGATGGTCGCCTCGGCCACGTTCATCCTATGGTCAATCACGTTCATGATGATCTGGGTGACGGTTGTGATGATCCGCGACCCCCCAGGGCTGCCGGTGACCATAAAGACCTTGCCGTCCTTCATCACAATGGTCGGGCTCATTGATGATAGGGGCCGCTTGCCCGGTTCAACCGCGTTGGCGTCGCCGCCGATCAGGCCGTAGGCGTTCATCACGCCGGGCTTGGCGGCGAAATCGTCCATCTCATTGTTCATCAGCACGCCGGTTCCGTCTGCAACCATTCCCGACCCGTAGGAAAAGTTGATCGTGTAGGTGTTGGAGACAGCATTTCCATCTTTGTCGACGATGGAATAATGCGTCGTCTGATCGCTTTCATAGGGTGTCAGATCCGCCGGCTTGATCTGATCGGACGGTGTCGCGCGGCCAAGCGTGATGCCCTTGCGGATGTCGGCCGCATACGCCTTGGAGATCAGTTGCGCCTGTGGCACGTCGTAAAAATCCGGATCGCCCAGATATTCCGAGCGATCCGCATAGGCGCGCTTCATCGCCTCGGCCATCAGATGGATCGTATCGGCAGAGTTGTGGCCAAGAAAACCAATCGGGTATTCTTCCAGCGTGTTGAGGATCTGGATGATGTGGATCCCGCCCGATGAGGGCGGCGGCATCGACACGATTTCATAACCGCGGTAGGTGCCCTTGACCGGATCGCGGCTGATTGCCTTATAGCCTGCCATATCCTCCATGGTGATACGGCCACCCGAGGCTTGCACCGCATCGACAATACTCTGGGCCGTCTGGCCCTGATAAAATCCGTCGGGGCCTTCATCGGCAATGCGTTGCAATGTTGCCGCAAGATCGGATTGAACCAGCAGATCGCCGGGTTCAAAGAACGCACCGCCTTCCTTGAAGAAGATCGCCTCGGATGCGGGCCACTTTTTCAGCCGTTTTTCCAATGCCTTGAGGCTGTCGGCCAGATCGGCAGTGACCACGATACCGTCACGCGCAAGCCCGATGGCCGGTTTCAGCACCTCGGCAAGGCTCATCGTGCCGTATTGATCCAGCACCATCTGCATTCCCGCGACCGTTCCGGGCACACCCGTTGCAAGACCGGTGTAGCGCGATTTTTCGCTGTCGGCGTCGCCTGCGTCATCCAAAAACATATCACGGTCGGCGTGCATCGGGGCCATTTCGCGGTAGTCGATAGCCTTCGTTTCGCCGGTCTTGGCATCATGCACGATCATGAAGCCACCGCCTCCCAGGTTACCCGCGCGTGGCAAGGTAACGGCAAGCGCGAACGCCACCGCCACGCCAGCATCCGCCGCGTTGCCGCCGGATTTCAGGATGTCACGCCCGACCTCTGCGGCGATCTCTTCTTGTGCTACGACCATGCCATTCTGGGCCCAGGCGGGGTGGATGCGGTCCATTCCGCTGTAGATTGCCGCCTCTTGGGCGGTGCCGCAGATTGGCGCCAGCCCCAGGACGCCGCTGACCACGGCTGCTAATGTTCGTCTCATTGTAACTCCCCCATTGGTTGTTCAACGCAGGGAAAGCTTACCTTTGGTTAATTGTTGCGGCAACCCGCGTCATGCCCCCCAATTCGGGGTTGGGTCAGGCGCGCCGCAAGCAGCCGCAAAGCCTTATCCCGCGCCCGCACACTACCGCGGCGAGGGCGCGAGATACTGGCCCTGTGCCTGGCCCGCCAAAAGCGGGCCGCACTGGTCTGCGGCCCTGATCAATCAGGATTTGCCCGCAGCGCGCACGCGGTCTTCGATGCGCTGCCCCACCTCCGCATCAATGTTTTTCCAGTACTCAAAGGCCCGCTCCAGCACCGGTGACCGCACGCCTGCCAAAAGCGCGCCGCTGACCGTTTCAATCAATTGCGCACGTTGCGCATCGTCAAAAACGTCGCGCATCAGGATACCCGCTTGGGTGAAATCGTCGTCACCGGCACGCAGCGTATAGGCACTACGGACCATCTCGCCATCGGCTTCCCAGCCGTCCGCCACGGGGCCAGTCTCATCGGCCCAGCTACGGCCGCCGCTGTTGGGGGCGTAGACCGGTGCATTGCCGCTATGTTCATAGGCCATTTGACCGTCGAACATATAGGTGTTGACCTTTACCTTGGGGCGGTTGACCGGCAACTGATGGAAGTTCGTCCCGATCCGGTTGCGCTGCGCATCGTTATAGGCAAATGCGCGGCCAAGCAGCATCTTGTCTGGGGATAGCCCGATGCCGGGCACTGTGTTACCCGGCGAAAAGGCGGCCTGTTCAATCTGCGCAAAGAAGTTTTCGGGGTTGCGGTCAAGCGTCATGGTGCCAACCTCGATCAACGGATAGTCGGCATGGGGCCAGGTCTTTGTCAGATCAAACGGGTTGATGCGGTAGGTCTTTGCATCGGCATAGGGCATGATCTGAACAGAGAGCGTCCAGCTGGGATGGTCGCCGCGCGCGATTGCCTCGAACAGATCCCGGCGATGGAAATCAGCATCCGCCCCCGACATTGCCGCAGCTTCGGAGTTGGTAAAGAATTCCATCCCCTGATGGGTGTGAAAATGGTATTTTACCCAAAACCTTTCGCCCGATGCATTGATCCACATATAGGTATGCGAACCGTAGCCATTCATGTTGCGCCACGTCCGTGGCAGGCCGCGCGGCCCCATCAGATAAGTCACCTGATGGGCGGATTCGGGGTTATTGGTCCAGAAATCCCACTGCATATGGCTGTCGCGCAGCCCTGAATCGGGCAGGCGTTTCTGGCTGCGGATAAAGTGCGGAAATTTCATCGTGTCGCGGATGAAAAAGATCGGAGTGTTGTTGCCGACCAGATCGTAATTGCCTTCGTCGGTATAGAATTTGAGGGAAAAGCCGCGCACATCGCGCCAGGTGTCGGGGCTGCCTGCCTCGCCGGCGACGGTGGAAAACCGTGCGAGCATATCGGTGCTGGCGCCTTTCTGGAACAGGGCCGCCTTGGTGTAGGCGGAAACATCTGCGGTTGTTTTGAACACACCAAAGGCCCCCGATCCCTTGGCGTGAGGTTGACGCTCTGGCACCTTTTCACGGTTGAAATGCGCCATTTGTTCAAGAAAATGAACATCATGCAGCACGATAGGGCCATCCGGGCCGACCGTTAGCGAATTGCGGTCACTTGCCGCAGGGGCACCGGTGCTCATCGTGGATCCTGTGCCGTGTGTCTTGCCCATTCTCTTTCCTCCCGTTTGGCTTTTGCGCCCGGCTTTGATCATCGTCGCCGCAGGCTGTATTGGCTTATGTCGGGCTCAAGGTAATGAAGCCCCCGGCTTTTGCAAGGGAGCAGGCTTTTGGCTTTGGCAAAGGCGTTGGCCAAAGCTTTTTGTTCGGAGGATCCGGGCCGCACCCCACTCAGCCGGTCCTACTCCGCTATTCCAGATGAAAACCGCTTATGGCCCTGCCGAGAAATTCCCCTTGAGATAGGACAGGATCAATTCCTTGGTCTCCTCATCCGGTTCAACCATCCCTTGTTCCTTGACCATCCAATCCCAAAGATAATCCCATCTGGCATCGGTAAGATGCTGCTGTTTGATGATCTCGGTAGAGTGGCAGGCCGTGCATTGATAAAATGTCTCTTCGGCCCCTGCGCTATCGGGCAGCCCGCCAAATTCGGGGTTTGGCGCGGCGGCATTTTCGGCCCCCAGCAGCGATCTTGCCGGTTTGCGCGCTGCTGCCATGGGGTCATAGGTTTGGGCGAATACCGAAGCGGCACCCAAAAGAAGGATTGCGGTTGCGAGACAGCCGACCGCATTGCTGAAAGAGGCCATGATCCGTCCTGTCTGGTTGATGAACTCCAACCCGGGCAAATTTGTCTCTCCGGGTTGGAAATGTCGGCTTACATCGCAATCAGCGCGATGCGGTGCTGCATGTTGTTGCCATAGCCCCTTGGGTTCCAACCCGGCACAACCGGAGGCTGGCTGACGCCATTTTTGTCGGTCGCCCGTGCCCAGACCTCATAATAACCCGTTTCCGGCAGGGTGATATTGGCGCGCCAGCGTTGCCATGAAAACGGGTTCGGGGCGGGTTCCAGTTCGGCCGCCTGCCATGTCTGACCAAAATCAATGGACACGTCTACCGCCTGCACATCGCCATTGCCCGCCCAGGCATGGCCACGCACCTCGCCCGGGGTGCCGGCGGTGACCTCGGTTCCCGATTGGGGAAAGGTGATCAAGGACTTGACCGGCATTTCGGTCAGCACGACCATGTCCTTCTCTGGCACCTCGGTGCCTGGCGCGACGGGGTTGGCCGGCACCCGATATGAATAGCCGGTCATCTTTGCACCGTCATGTTCGCGGTCGCGAACCCAGATCCGGGTCAGATACTTTTGCGATGCCGAGCCGGGATAGCCGGGCACAATCACGCGCAGCGGGAATCCATGCAGTGCCGGAATCGGCTCGCCGTTCATCGCCCACGCGATCATGCCGCCCTCTGCCAGCGCCTTTTCGATGGGAACGCCGCGCGAAATAGCCGTCTTGTCAGGGTCGCCAGACAGATGCACATCATTCCCGAAATGGCCGGTATAAACGGCGCTGTTTTTTACCTTGGCCGCGTTCAGCACATCCGCCAGACGCACGCCGGTCCACTCTGGGCAGCCGACTGCGCCCGTAGTCCATTGGTTGCCCGAGGCGCCGGGGTTGAAATACGCCCGCCCATTGCCGCCGCATTCGATCACGATACGGTTGGTTACGGTTTCAAACTGCGATTTCAGATCGTCGATCGTCAGGTGCAAAGGTGTTTCCACCTCTCCGTCCACCGTCAGGGTCCAGCCTTGGGCGTTCTGCGCGATTGCGGTCTGTGGCACCAAGCCGTTGTTGCGTACGAACATCCGCGCATAGGGCGTTATATCGTCGTCCAGCAGATGCGCGGGTGTCTCGGCGTTCAGTGGTCTGTCGCTCATCAGGGTCAGGCCGGGTTTGTCTGACATGAATTCCTGACCGCTCTCTTGCGCCATCGCGGGAAGCACACCGAAGGGCATATTGCCTTCAAAGGGAATGGTCATGCCAACCATCGCCCCCAGGGTCGAAAGCCCGGTGGTTTTCAAAAAGGCGCGGCGGCTTGGTAAGGGCGATCGCTCTGCACGGGACCCATCTTCGTGCGCGACCGGGTTCTGCTTGTTCCGGACTGGTTCATTCAAATCCGCCATGGGACTCTCCTCTCGCCACATTCCAAATTTCAGAGACAATCAGTAGACCCGCCCCAAGGCGCACCTGTCAACCATTGGTATCGGGGCCAGAACTTCCCTGATGCGGGGTTCGGGAAAGCGCCGTGCATGCCCCCAAGCATTGCCGGTTGATGGCGGGGCGCCTTTCTTGCTGACGGCTGGCTGACGCACGCGCGGCCGCCGCGTCAGGAACCTTTCAGCCTTTGCGCGCAGATTGGTTGCATCGAATGAAAGGAGAATGTCATGCATAAGAAACCTATCGTTGCCGTGGCCCTGTCGCTGTTGGCCGCCACCGCAACGGCCGCGCCCTTTGAGGCACCCTATTCGCTAAGTGCCGTTCACGCGGATTTTCAAGCGCAGCTTGAACAGACTGCGCAAAACCCGGGCACGGTTGGCACCACCGCCCGCATCGCCGCCGACCTTATGGGGCCGCATAATGCGGCACAGGAACGGCTGATCCTGCCGATCCTTGGGTTGGCGGAAACCGCGACGGGGGGGCGCATCGTGTCAGACCCGCAAATGGCCGGGCGGTTGCAGGCGCTAAAGGCCGAGTTGGCACAGATAAACGACAGTGACGTGAACCTCGTCATCGCGCTTGTCGAACTTTACGCCGCAGCGGACGAAGCTGGGCAGCCCGACATCACACGTCTTGCCGAGCGGATGATCTGGCACGAGGTAAGCGACGTCAATGTGCTTTACCCCGCAGCACTTTTGGTCGGAGCCTCGCTTCAGACGCAGATGAACACCGTCAATTCCGTGGGTCCGTAAAATGGTCCGGGGCTGCGTTCTGGCCCTGGCGCCATCCGATGATCGGGGTGGCACCGCGTCTAAAGCCGACGGCAGAGCTGAAAACGGCAGGGTGAAACGGGCGACCTTGCCGCGCAGACACATCAACCTGAGGCCGACTGTGATTGTTGGCCTTTTGTTTGCGCGCTTCCTGACAGCAGGCTGACGCAAAAAATATCGCAACGTCAGCCATCCATCAGGTGCTGCCGATAGATTGACCGGATCAATTGGAAAGGAGACCCCAATGAAAAAGACACTGACTGTTTTGGCCCTCATCGCGGCCATTCCGGCGGGTATGGCGTTTGCCGATGATGATTGCTCGGTGCCGCTGGCAAACTGGCAGCCGCGCGCGGCGGTAGAGCAATTGGCCCGCGATAAGGGTTGGACCCTGCGCCGGATCAAGATTGACGATGGCTGCTATGAGATCAAGGGCCGCGATGCCACTGGCCGCGAGATCAAGGCCAAGATCGACCCGGCAACGCTTCGGGTGATCAAGATGAAATACAAGGATGACGACGGTGACAGGGATCACCGAAGCCGCGACCGCAAGAATGATGCGGGCGCCCTGACCCCTGCAACCCCGCCTGACCCGCTTTTGGGGAACGGTGCGCCGCCAAAGGTTCAGGTGAAATGATCCTGAACACCATCCCGGATTAAAAAGGCAGACCCAATGAAAACGCTTCTTGCAACCTTGGCGCTGACAACGGCGCTGACCCTTCCTGGCTTGGCCATTGCGCGGCCAATCACGCTTTCCACCCAATTGCAGGGCTATGGTGGCGATGGCGCCTATCTTGCGCTTTATGTCACGGGTCCATCGGGGGCCTATGCGGGCACGCTTTGGGTGGCGGGTGAAAAGTCGAAATACTACGAACATATGAGCGACTGGTATCGTGCCACCGGTGGGGATCCGGCCCAGATCAACGGTATTACCGGGGCCAGTGTGGGCGCGGGCCGAACGTTGGAGATTACGCTGGATCTGGCCGATGCGCTGTTTGATGCGGGCTATACGCTTCATATCGACGCCGCGGTTGAAGAGATGCGCGACAGCCCCAATGAGATTGCCGTGCCGTTGACGACCACCGGGGCAGGGGCCGTGGTGCGCGGGCGTCGCTACATCGCCAACTTCAGTTACAACATGTAAGGAAGGGCAGGGCCATGACCCGACTTTTACACCGCTGGCCAGGGTTGCTGGTCCTGGCCCTGCTTGCCGTGCTGGCGCTTAGCGGGGCGGCACTATCGGTGTTTGCCGCAGCAGAGCGTCTATCGGCACCGCAGGCTGCGGTGGACCTGTCCGTGGCTGATCTTGTGGCGCGTATCCAGTCCGCTTATCCGGGGGTCGAGCAGATCCGCCGCGCGCCCTCAGGGCAGATCACAGCCTATTGGTTTGTGGACGGCACGCCGGGGGCGGCGATCATCGACCCTGCGACGGGTCGGGGGGTTGCCTCGGCAGATCCAGACCCGTTTGAGCGCTGGCTGACGAACCTGCACCGTTCTCTGTTTTTGGGCGATGGCGGTCGAATTGCCATGGCTGTTGCCGCGGCACTGATGCTGGTGCTGGCAGGGTCCGGGGCGGTCCTTGTGGCGCGGCGCATGGGCGGGTTGCGGCACTGGTTTGCGCCGGTGCGCGGGTCGACCCACGCCAGATTGCATGTGGAAATCGCGCGCATCGCCGTTATCGGCCTTATGTTTTCATCGCTCACAGCCCTGTGGATGACCGCCTCTACCTTTGATCTTTTGCCCGATGACAACGGCGCTCCGACATACGCAGAGCCAAGCGGCCAAAGCGGCATGGCCCCTGCCGCCATTGCGCTGCTGACCCAGACCCCTGCAACAGCGCTACGCGCGCTGAGCTTTCCCTATCCCGGGGATGCCAGTGACATCTTTACGCTCAAGACCGACCGCGGCACCGGATATATTGATCAAGGCACCGGTGCGCTGTTGGGCTGGGCTGATCTGACGGGGTGGGCGCGGGCGTCGCAAACCATGCAGATGCTGCATACGGGGCAGGGGGCTGCGACGCTGGGGTTGGTGCTGGGGCTGATGGCGCTTGCGGTGCCGCTTTTGGGGGTGACGGGCGTTTTGATCTGGGTGACCGGACGGCGTGGCAGGCCGAAAATCCGGGGCAACCGGCCTGCCGGGCAGGCGCAAACCATCCTGCTGATCGGCTCTGAGGGGGGGAGCACTTGGGGCTTTGCCGCAACGCTGCACCGCGCCCTGACACGAGCCGGGCAAAGCGTTCATGCCGCCCCGATGTCGGCTTTTGATCCAAAACGCTACACCCGCGCCGAACGCATCATTGTGCTGGCCGCGACCTATGGCAATGGGGATACGCCCGCCTCGGCCAGGGGTTTTCTGGACCGGTTCGCGCGGTTTGCCAGCGCCCCGGCAATGCCGCTGGCGGTGCTTGGGTTTGGGGATCGTAGTTTTCCCGCCTATTGCAGCTTTGCCAAAATGGTCTGCGCCGCGGCCGAGGCCAAGGGCTGGCAACAGCTTTTGCCCTTCGATACGGTGGACCGTCAGTCCCCCCAGGATTTTGCGCGCTGGGGCCATGCGCTTGGTGCGGCGTTGGGGATCGGGCTTGAGTTGACCCACCAACCCGTAGTGCCGCAATCGCGGTCCTTGACGCTGATCAGCCGCCGCGACTACGGGGCCGAAGTGCAGGCGCCCACCGCAATCTTGCGCTTTGCCTTGCCGCAGGTTTCGCTATGGCACCGCCTGACTGGGCGCGGCTTTGGGCGCTATCAGGCGGGTGATCTTTTGGGTATCCTTCCCCAAGGGTCCAGCTTGGCGCGGTTCTATTCGCTGGCGTCGGGGCAGGGGGATGGTTTCATTGAAATTGTGGTCAGAAAGCTGCCCGGTGGTCTTTGTTCAGGCCAGCTTATGGCGCTTGAGCCGGGCGACAGGGTCGCGGCCTTCGTGCGTGCCAACCCCACCTTCCACGCGGGGCCCGGCCGTCAGCCGCTGATCTTGATCGGCGCGGGCACCGGTGTTGGCCCGCTGGCGGGGTTCATTCGTGCCAATGCCCGAAAACGCCCGGTTCTTTTGTTCTTTGGCATGCGCCATCCGCAAAGCGATTTTCTTTATGCGCGGGATTTTCGCGGTTGGCAGGCCGGGGGTCGCCTGAGCCGGCTGGTCACGGCCATCTCACGCGGTGCCAGGCCGCATTATGTGCAAGACGCCCTGCGCGCCGAAAGGGCCGAGGTGGCGGCGCTGATCTGTAATGGTGCGCGGGTGATGGTCTGCGGCGGGCGACAGATGGCCGCCGGCGTCGCTGAGGCGTTGACGGATATTCTTGCCCCCGTCGGGCTGACGCCGATCATGCTGAAAGCAGAGGGGCGCTACGTTGAAGATGTCTACTAAGCCGCTACAGATTGCACTAAACGGTCCCACCATGGGCACACGCTGGTCAGCGCGGTTTTACGCAGCGCCGGGGTTTGACCCTGTGCCGGTTCAGGCCGCACTGGAGGCGGCGGTAAACGAGGTGGATGCGCAAATGTCCACTTGGAACCCTACCAGCGACCTGATGCGCCTCAATGCGGCGCCCATCGGTGAATGGGTGGCAATTCCGGCGCGCTTGAGTGAGGTTTTGCACCTTGCGTTGAAAATAGGGCAGGCGTCAGGGGGGGCTTTTGATATTGGCATGGGCGATGCCGTCGGGGCCTGGGGCTTTGGGCCTGATGCGGCGGTGCCCGACGCGATCGGGGCGGCGATGATGGCGCGGCGCGCGCCCGCCCATGAGGTGCTGGCCTTTGATGCGGCGGGGCGGGTCTGCAAACGCAGCCCCATCACGCTAGACCTGAACGGGATCGCCAAGGGCTATGGCACCGACCGACTGGCCGCGAGCCTTCGGGGTTTCGGCATCACCTCTGCCCTTGTCGGCATTGACGGAGAGATGCGCGCCTTGGGCTTGCGGCCCGACGGCACGGCGTGGATCATCGCCATCGAGGCACCCGACCGAACACGCCGCGCGCCGCACTCCATCCTTGCGCTGCATGACGCCGCTGTTGCGACGTCTGGGGATTATCGCCACTGGGTCACCATAAACGGCCACCGCCTGTCGCATACGATGGACCCGCGCAGGGGCGCGCCGCTGCTGGCGCCGCCTGCCTCGGTCAGCGTCATTGCCCCGACCTGCGCCGAGGCCGATGCCTGGGCCACCGCACTGCTGGTTTTGGGCGCCAAAGCCGGGGCGGCCCTGGCGCGACAGTTGGGGATCGACGCATTATTTCTGGTGCGCGATGATACCGGCCTTGCCCATGCCGTGGCCGCGGGCGGTGTGTTTGCCCCCAAAGCGGACATCGCCCACGGCTTTTGATTGCGTCCGCTCAGGGCCGAGCCATCCCTGTCATATCCAGCGCAACCGCAGTGCCCAGATCTGCGATGCTGTCTTGCAACAACTGGATCGCGTACTGCGGATTATGGGTATAGGCGCCGGGATCCTTGGCGATGAACTGGTAGTTATAGGCCGCTTTCAGCAGCCGCGGCGTCCAGTTTTGATAGCGGTTTGGAAAGATCGCCTCGCCGGGGGTCACCAGGCCGTCCCCATCTGTGTCGATAAAGAAATAGGGGAAGGCGTGAGGGTCGTAAACAACGGGCATTCCCGCCACCTCGGCCGCGTATTTCTGTATCGCCACGCCCAACATGCCGTGCAATGTGGCGACCGAATGGGCGATGCCTTGCCCCGTGTCGCCCGTGCCCGTCACGTCAAGCGCGGTGCTGCGAATGTCAGAGTATTTGGCAGCCCCCTTGTGGCAACTTGCGCAGCTATCCACAGGTTTGGGCTTAAGGCTGTGCTGGCTGTGGCATGACAGGCAGGTAGAGGGTTCATCCTTCACATGGATGAATTTGCCGGCATAAGCCTTGCCGTCATACTGATAGCCACCGGCCGCCACGCTTCCCATCTGGGTTGCCGCCGCGGCCCGGTAATGAATGTTGATAAAGCTCAGATCACTTGCAACCACGTCATCCTCGCGCCCCGCAACCGCCGCCGTAACGTCCGCCCCCGAGGCGCGACCCTGATGACAGGTAGAGCAGATCGCCTCTTTGCCCAAACCATCGACATGTGCCCCAGAGGGAAAAACCACGCTTTGCAGCGCCATGGATTTGGGGTTGTGGCAGGTGACACAGTCCACTGTCGAGCCAAGGGGTTGCGGCTGGTCGATCACATTTACCGCACGCAGATCCGTGCCCAGATAGTCGATGATTCCGCGGCTGGTGTGGCAGGTCGCACATTCACCCGGCACCACGCGCGCCTCTTCGTCGTTCCAGTGGTTGAAGGCTTCCGCGCTTCGGTCAGCGTGGGGCGATGCCAGCCACGCCTCTGTGATCTTTGCCAGATCGGGCTTTTTCCTTTCTTGTGCGGTCGTAGGTTGCCCGCCCGCAACAAAGCCGCACAAGACAATAAAAAGCACTGAAGTTCCGGTTGGCCAACGCATACTGATCCCCCATGAGAAACGACTTTTAGGTATTGGGTTTGCAAAAGGATGAACGGAAGAATTTGCATTGTCATTGAGGCAGATCATTGCAGCCCCCAGACTGATACTGCTAACCCCGTACAATCCGGCGCTCATCGGTCGGATCGGCTTGCCACGAAAGGCGCAACCCGGCCGCCCTGCCCAAACTGGCGGTCGGTAAGGCTCGATGACCCCGCGGCATTGACGCCCCCCCAAACGCGACAGGTGCGACCTTGCCGCTTCTTGGCCGCCAATGACGTATGATCGGGGCGACCGCAAAGCGGCGCGGTAGGCAAACATCTGCCCCTGAGGGTCCGTCTGACAAGGTTGCCGAAGCCAGCAAAATGGATCTTTCCGGTAACGTTCACGGTGACAGCGAATCGCTGTCTTTCACCCAGTTGCATGCGTCACCGCCACAAACCACACGCCCTGGGGCGCTCTCCCTGATGGTTAGGTCGTTTTGATGCGGATTTGACCTTGTAAACCCGTAACCGGCCCGGATATACCCATCGGCGGAGCTGTGGCCGAGTGGTCGAAGGCACACCCCTGCTAAGGGTGCAGGCCCGGAAGGGTCTCGAGGGTTCGAATCCCTTCGGCTCCGCCACTTGCCATCCCAAAAGCGTTCTCCCGATCCGGCTGCGGCCGGATTTTTCCGTTGTTTTCGGGGGTTATGCGGGTCGGGCTGTTAACCGGCTTAGGTTGCATGAGGCCCGGAAGCGTTCTCTCCGGGCCGCTATTCTCCGGACCTGTTAACCGCAGCCATTCCGGTTATCAGCGTTAAAGCATTGGCGTGGCAACATTAATTGGAACAGTGCGTCTCGATAGTTTCGCAAGGTCATCCGGATGCCGGACGGAACCGAGATCGAACAGTAGAGCTGCGTTGGCCGTGAATCCACTCTGGCTTCCAAATGACAACGCTACATCCGTTCGCGCTTTGTGCTGTGCCAAGCTCGTGCTACGATGTCGAAAAAGCATGAGGCGAGCAGTTGGCGCAGAAGTCGGAGATCGAGTGGACAGACGCAACTTGGAACCCGGTCACGGGCTGCACCAAAGTTGGTCCGGGATGTGACAACTGTTACGCAGAGCGTTTCGCGGAGCGCTGGCGTGGAATTCCGGGGCATCCGTACGAACAAGGCTTCGACCTGAAACTGTGGCCATCAAGGCTACGACAGCCAGCGCTTTGGAAAAAGCCGCGCATGATTTTCGTGAACTCGATGAGCGACCTCTTCCACAAGGAAATCGATCGCGCATACATAGACCAAGTGTTCGACGCCATGGAGCACGCGGATTGGCATGTCTATCAGGTTCTGACCAAGCGCAGTTCGCTCATGCGCAACTATATCCGGACGCGGTATGACGGCGGGCCAGTCCCACGCCACATCTGGCTAGGCGTCTCGGTTGAGGACGCCGCACACACCAGCCGTATCGAACATCTGAAACAGATCAACTCTGATGCCCGCTTCATCTCGTTTGAACCGCTGCTCGGGGCGATCGGCGATGTCAATCTGCGAGGGATCGCGTGGGCCATCGTCGGAGGTGAAAGCGGTCCCCGGGCGCGGCCCATGGAGGAAGTTTGGGCTCGCGAGCTGCGAGACATCTGCGACCGTGACGAGGTGGCGTTCTTTTTCAAACAGTGGGGCGGCGCACGGCCGAAGTCAGGTGGGCGTTTGCTCGACGGCGAAGAGTGGAACGGCTTTCCCTGGCAGATCGTCCCAAAACCAATCCTCGACCAGATTTCAGCATGACCCAATTGCGATGGAGCGCCGTGATCATTGAAAAAATCTCATATTGAGAACACTGTAGGACCTTGGGCACGACAAAAGCTCGATGGTCTTGAAGCCTATCTTCATGCCTATACCTTGGCGCTCAAGAAGCAGCCGTTCGAACTGATCTACATCGACGCGTTCGCTGGTGCGGGCCGGTCGAAGGTCCGCACTGCCTGGGAAGGCGCGGATGAAGAGGATTTGCAGCTCCTCGACGATGAATTCGTAAAAGCTGAGCAGCAGTTCATCGAAGGCTCGCCGCACAGGGCCCTCGCCTTGCAGAACCCGTTCTCTCAATACCATTTCTTTGATGCAGACGCTGGGCGGGCTGCACTTCTCGAAGACCTTCGGGCCGAATATCCGGGCCGCAAAATCAGCGTCAAGGTCGGGGACGCCAACGCGTTGATTCAGGAGTTGGCGCCGCGGTTGAATGGCAGAAACACCAAGGGCGTCGCTTTCCTTGATCCTTATGGCCCGCACCTCGACTGGAAAACCCTCGAAGCACTTGGAGGGACCAAGAAGTTCGAGGTCATCATCAACTTTCCCCTTGGCATGGCGATAAACAGGCTGATCACCCGCTCTGGCGACATACCCGACAACTGGCGCGCCGGACTTAATGGTTGCTTCGGCGGGACTGCTTGGGAGAGCCTTGTTTACGCTGACCGGACGGATCTTTTCGGTGACACGACCCGCCACAAGGTCGATGACGCTGCCAAGCGGCTTCTTGATTTTTATGTCAGCCGATTGAAGACCCTGTTTGGCCACGCGGCAACGCCAAGCATCGTTCGGAACACACGGGGCGTTCCCATCTACTACATGCTTTGGGCCGGGCCTCACCCGCTCGGTTACAAGATCGCCGACCACATTCTCATCAAGGGTGATCGCATCACTCCACCAAAAAAGCGGGCGGAGCGGTAAAACCCGATGCGGTCCTGCCGGTCAACCCAGCCGAAAGGCAGGTTTCGCGAGGATGGTCACGACGAGGCCAATGCAAAAGACAGCGTCACGGCGCAGCAGCTCCTCGGCAGATGCGCCCGTATCTATAGTTCGGCGGTCAAGATTGCTGCCGTCGTCGACATGCCGGAAATGCGACAGCGGATTCCGCAGATCCATCATGCGTCGAAGGTCCGCGACATCATGGTCAGATACCACGTCCCGCTCCCTGCAGCGGCGTAGCGTGTCGGCGAACTGGATGCGTTCGGGGATGTTTTCAACCAATAGGCCCGCGTGCAGATAGGCGGCAAGCAAGTGCTCTGCCAGCCCTTGGCACAGCAGGATCGTAGCCACGAAATTGCCGTGCACGAATGAAGAGCGCGCCTCCACCCAAGCATGGTACGACGCATACCCACCGTAGATCATCGTGCCGGAGCGCCCCATCTGGCCGCCAAGATCTGTCAGCATTCGGAAACGACCGACCTTCTCGGGCAAGTCGTCATGTAGGTCGGCCAGAAGGTGGCGGACGAAGTCCAGATCCGACAGGTCTGACAAGATGTCAGGATGATCGTCACCGCTCATCGTTACGCGGCCTTCGACTGGTCAACGAAAATCTGGTGCAGCATGGCCGGGATCAGGGCTTCTACGTCCTTTCCAGTGCTGGCGCGGATGTCGCGGGCTTCGCAGGCCATTGTCTGAAGACGATCAAACCAGTGCTGACGCTCGATTGAGGGGACGGGCACTTCCAAGCCCTCGAGCTTCTTCAATCCGAGCGTTCGGTTTCGCCCCGCCCCGCCGGGCGATGCTTCGCCCAGCTTTTGCAGGCCTTCGCGTGTTGAAAAATAGAAGCGGAGAAATTCCACAGTTGCCGTGTCCGGTGCAGGCACACATGAGAGGAAGCGGTGCGATCCCACGCGACCATTGTCTTCAGCCTGTGCGACTGCCACCGCGCCTTCCCAAGCGAAGACGATGTTGAACAGCAGGTCTCCAGCATTGATGCTGAACAGCTTCTTGTTGCCGACCTCAGCCCCAGGCAGATCAGGTTTATGGAACGTGCCTTTTCCAAAGGAACGGACGCCTAGTTCCGGATAGGTCCCATCAAGGTCCGCCGCGACCGGGCGGCGGACCAGGGGGGCGACTTCCGACATGGGGCGCAGTAGCGCGCCGTCGATGGCGCGCTGGAAGGCCTTCAGCAGCATGGCCTGCGTTTCGCGTTCGGCGGCTTCGATGGCGCGACGGCGTTCGTCCACAAGTGCCGCGACTGCGTCGAGACGCTGGACGATCCGGCGCTGTTCTTCGAGAGACGGTAGCGGCACAATCATCTGAAGGAACTTCTCTTCCTTCATCCGCACGCGGTTCGTTGATCCCGCACTTGCTCTGCGACATAGGTCGACGAACTCAGGAGTGCGCGAATACCACTCGAAGTAATGCGGCAGCACAATTGAATCGTCGATGTCAAAGCACGGGAAATCATTACTGACTAATGCCCCGTCCAACTCGACCGGAACGATACCAAAAGCGCCATGACGGGCATCGATCCGGGAAATCAGAAACTGACCAGCCTTGGCACAAAACTGACGCGGGGCTGCAATTGCCGCCCCCGGTACTTCGCCGCGAAGCGTCAGACCCTTTCCCCAAAGGCGTGCAGTGATCTGCTTATATTGCACATCTGGTGCGACTGGGACCCAGTCCTCTGACTTGGTCAGGAACCTGTCGATGGTGATCGTTCGCGCCATCACAGGCGCTCTGCCAGAGCGGCCTTGATCTCGTCCATTATACCAAGAATCCGCTCTTCCTGCGCGATGATCGCGTCGACAATCTCTGTTGGCGCACGATGGTCGAGTTGCCGGAACCTATCGTCATGCCTGGCCTGGCGTCCGTTCCCGCACCTCCGCCCGCAGGCAAGCTCGCGCTCTATGCCCGCGATCGCGCAGGAGCGGGATGGCTCGATGTCCAGCGCCCCTCGGGCCGGTTCTTCCCCTTGCAGCCGCATTTCGGGGTGAACCGGATCGCGACATGGGCTCCATCCACAGGCACCACAGTCAACACCAACGGCATGCCGCGCACCGCTGTAGGAACGGTCGCGACGCCGACACTGGCGACTACAAATCTCTCGACCAGTATGCGCCGCTGGCGCGTGACCAGCGCAGCGACTGTTGATGCTGCGGCCGAGGAACGCTCCGCTGGCTGGGTGTGCTGGCGCGGCAATGCGGATGGCCTGGGCGGC
The DNA here is from genome assembly GCF_047638075.1 of Phaeovulum sp. Taxonomy (NCBI): domain Bacteria; kingdom Pseudomonadati; phylum Pseudomonadota; class Alphaproteobacteria; order Rhodobacterales; family Paracoccaceae; genus Phaeovulum; species Phaeovulum sp. Next base: position 23,393 of record NZ_JBLJBV010000064.1, on the reverse strand, counting down.
TGGACCTATGTGAACCGACTTTCCCTGACAACGATTCAGGCGACCGGGATGGGCTTTTTCGGCCTTTACGGCTCAACCGCAGCACTGGCGACGACCCTGACGCTTTCGGCCGTCATAAACTGCATCGGCATCGGATTCCAGCGCGGGACCCATGCGAACTGGCAACTTGTGACCAACGACGGTTCCGGAGCGCCGAGCCTGACCGACCTTGGCGCCAGTTTCCCGGTGAACAGCATGACCAACGTGCTGACGCTGACCATTGCTGCATCGCCAAACGACGCGGATATCGGCGTGAGAATTGTCGAGGAAGTCAGCGGCGCGGTGGCCGAGTTCACCCTCACCACCGACATTCCCGCCGCAACCCAGTTGCTCAGTCCGCGCAACTACATGAACAATGGGGCCACAGCGGCGGCAGTCGCCTACGACTGCTCTGGGGTGTATGTGGAAACCGACTACTGATCCTGATGATACTTAAAGAATTCTTGTTCCATCAGTTCGAATTCGCACGAACTGATCGGGTCTGGCGCAAATGTAGCAGACAGGGTGGGGCGCAAATCCCTGAAGTGATTTCGCAAACGGCATCGTGTCTTGCGAAAATCAGCGACGGATCATAGATATTCGCCATCTTCATGCTGCCGGGTTCAATGCCGAGATTTCTTTTTTCCCTCTTGCTGGTGGTTGCCGTCGCGTGGTTCGGCGTCCTTCCGCATGCGGCAATGGCGGGGGAGATGCAGACAACGGCGGCACCCTGTCACAATGAACAAACCGTCATGAACGGGCATGCCGACGCGATGAAGCATTGCGGCGGTTCTGATCATGCAATGTCAGGCGCCTGTGCGATCGCCTGTCTTGGATCGATTGCAACCTGGTTTACCTCTGCGGACCCCGCGCCAATGGCATTTCGCCCGGTTGCGCACCGGGCCACCATGTCCCTCGTTTTGCGCGGACGCACGGGCGAGACGGCCGACCGCCCCCCGAAATTCCTCTGAACGGTTGATGAGCGGAGCTGCCCTGCGGCTCCAGACCGACGCGCCCCTTCAGGGGTTGATGGAATAATTCAAAATGAGACAAGACCTGACTCGCCGCGGCTTTCTGGCCGCATCCGCAGCCTTGGCTGCCACCACCGCCTTGCCGCGATTGGCTTTCGCGCAAACCACACCGCTTACTCTGACCGCTGCGACGCGGGTGATCGAGGTTGGCGGCCGCGCCGCCACCGTCATGGGCCTGACCAATGGAGCGGGCGGGCAAGGGTTGATCCTTGATCCCGGTCAGCGGTTCCGCGTCGATCTGACCAATACGCTGGCGGAGGAGACGATCATCCACTGGCATGGCCAGATCCCGCCCAATGTGCAGGACGGGGTGCCGAACCTGCCGATGCCGCTGTTGCAGCCGGGCGAGACACGCAGCTACGACTATGCGGCGACGCCCGGCACCTATTGGATGCACAGCCATGTGCCGGTGCAGGAGATGAGCCTGCTCGCCGCCCCGCTGATCGTGCGGCGGCCTGAAGATTTGACGGCAGATCGGCAGGAAGTGGTGATGTTCCTGCACGACTTCGCGTTCCGCCCCGCAGCCGAGGTGCTGGCCGAGATCACGCAAGGCGCTGCCCATCACGACATGAGCGGCATGGACACTCCGGCGCAGAACCTGAGCGGGATGTCGGGGATGGATCATTCCGGCATGTCCATGCCCGGGATGACCATGGGCGGGATGGGCGCAGGCGGAATGGTCATGGACCTGAACGACTTTGACTTCGACGCCTATCTTGCAAATGACCGCACGCTCGCCGACCCCGAGGTGATTGCTGTCGAACGCAGCGGCCGCATCCTGTTGCGGGTGATCAATGCCGCCGCAGCGACGTCCTTCTGGATCGACATGGGCGGAATCCCTGCGCGTCTGGTGGCGGTGGACGGCCACGGCGTCGAGCCGGTCGCGGGCACACGCTTCGGGCTTGCCATGGCGCAGCGTCTTGATCTGGAAATCGACTTGCCGGAATCGGGGGCCTTCCCGATCCTCGCCCTGCGCGAAGGCGCACGCGAGCGCACGGGCATCATTCTGGCCACTGCAGGTGCCGAAGTGCGCCGGATCGACGATCTGGCCGAGACCGACAGCGGCGCGTTTGATATCGATCTCGCGCAAGAGGGGCTGCTGCGGGCAGCACGGACGGAAGGCGCGCCTTCGCTGGCACCGCGTCCGGTTGATCGTTCACACATGATCATGCTCGGCGGCACGATGCAGCCTTACCTCTGGACCATAAACGGACAGGTCTGGGGCAATCACACCCAGCTCACCGCCAAGACCGGCGAGCGGGTGCATCTGTCGTTTCACAACATGTCGATGATGGGGCATCCGATGCACTTGCACGGACATGTGTTCCAGGTGGTGAACATCAACGGCCGCAACATTGATGGTGCGATACGCGACACGATCTATGTGCCGCCGATGTCCATGGTGACGGTTGCGCTGGATGCCGGTGAGGCCGCGCGCTGGATGCTGCATTGCCACCATATGCCGCATCTTTCCACCGGCATGATGACCGAGCTTGCCGTGTCGGCCTGAGACATCCGCCATCGGAGCGGGACGTCCCTCCGGTGGCAACCACATTCATCGGCGCGCCTGACCCGAACGGCCAAAGGCCGACGGCTGGACAGCGCCAGCGCCGCACAGTCGGCGAAGTCAGATTGGAGATCCTATCATGAATAAGAGCCTCATTGGAGCACTGCTTTTCGCCCTCATCGCAGCAGCGGGCTGGTATTGGACCCAAGGCCGGACCACCCAAGAACCCGTTTCCGCCGCGGCGCCGGACGCCTCACAGGTCCTGGTCGGAGCGCCAATGGCGGACGTCATCGTACCGGAGGCGCTTTCGGCTCAGGCCCGGCAGGGGGAGACATATTTCAACGCGGTCTGCGCCTCCTGCCACGGCACGAATGCCGCCGGGCAAGACGGCGTTGCGCCGCCGCTGGTGCATCGCATCTACGAGCCCTCGCATCACGGGGACATGGCCTTCGTTCTGGCCGCGCGGAACGGGGTGCGGGCGCATCATTGGCCGTTCGGCGACATGCCGCCGGTCGAAGAGCGCCTGACGGATGGTGAACTGGGTGCGATCGTTGCCTACGTTCGCGAGTTGCAGCGCGCCAACGGGATCAACTGATGGGGTGGAGTATTCGCCCTTTTCTCGGAACTACATCGGACCAACCGGCATGAGGTCGGGCATCCTCATTCTCATGGCGGCGGTCCTTCTGGGATCCATCGGGGCCGCTTTTCATATCTTTGCCCCCGACAATGTAGCCGCGACACGCGGTCTCGTTCTTTATGACGCGAACTGCGCCGCGTGCCACGGCAGAAATCTCGAAGGCCAGCCGGACTGGCGCAGCCCCGGACCAGACGGGCGTTTCCCGGCACCACCACATGACGCGGCCGGCCATACCTGGCATCATTCCGACACCGCCCTGATCGACTATATCACCTTGGGCGGAGAGGAGGCACTGGCGCGGATGGGGGTGAGGTTCGACAGCGCCATGCCGGGCTTCGGCGGCGTGCTGAACACGCAGGAGATCGCGGATATCCTTGCCTATATCAAATCGCGCTGGCCCGACCGCGCGCGCCAGTTCCAGGCGGAACGAAGCGCATCCGACGGCGGATGACGGGGCTGCTCTGGCCAAAGCAACTCAGACCGGGGTCGCAGGATATCCGGCCTCGACTAGCGCCGCCTGGACACTTGCCGCCTCAGCGCTGCTTTTGACCGATATCCGCCGCGCCGTCATGTCGAACTCGATCTCGGCCGCCGGATCGAGGGCGTGGATTGTCTGTTCGACCGTCGCTTTGCAATGGCCACAGCTCATGTCGGGAATGCTGAAGGTTGTCATGTGTATCTCCTTTTGTTGATTTTATAGATCTACTCGCCGCAGACGCAGCGCGTTGGTGATGACCGAGACCGAAGACAGGCTCATCGCTGCCGCCGCGATCATCGGCGACAGCAGCAATCCGGTGACCGGATAGAGCAGGCCCGCCGCAATGGGTACGCCAACCGCGTTGTAGGCGAAGGCGAAGAACAGATTCTGCTTGATGTTGCGCAGCGTGGCGCGGGCGAGTTTGCGTGCCCGCACGATGCCCATGAGGTCTCCACCCAGCAAGGTGATGCCAGCACTTTCCATCGCCACATCGGCCCCTGTGCCCATGGCGATGCCGACATCTGCGGCGGCCAGTGCGGGGGCGTCGTTAACTCCGTCACCTGCCATGGCGATCTTGTGTCCCTGCTTGCGTAACTCGTCGATCAGCTTTTTCTTGTCTTCCGGCAGAACACCGGCGCGCACCTCGTCGATGCCCAGCGTCGCCGCCACCGCTTGTGCCGTGCGCTCATTATCGCCCGTCGCCATGATGACCCGCAGCCCTTGGGCATGAAGTTCCTTGATCGCCTGAGCGGTGCTGTCTTTGATCGGGTCGGCCACCGCCACGATGCCCGCAAGCGCGCCATCAACCGCGACGAACATCGCCGTCTTGCCCTCCCTGCGCAGGGTATTAGCCCTTTCCTCAGCCTGCGTCGTGTCCGAGCCCATATCCTGCATCATGGCGGTGTTGCCGAGAGCGACAACGCGCCCGCCGATGGTGCCGCGCACGCCCTTGCCGGTGACGGCCTCAAAGTCCGTCGCGTCCTGCCGCGCGGCCCCTTGGGCCTCGGCGCCTTCGACGATGGCTTCGGCCAGAGGGTGTTCGGATCCGCGTTCAAGGGCCGCAGCCAGCGACAGGATGTCGGCCTTGGCGATATCACCAAAGGTCACCGTGTCGGTCAGCTTTGGCTTGCCCATGGTCAGGGTGCCCGTCTTGTCGACGATCAGCGTATCGACGCCCGCCATGCGCTCCAGCGCCTCGGCATCCTTGATCAGCACGCCTGCCTGCGCCCCGCGCCCGGCCGCCGTGGTGATCGAGATCGGGGTGGCAAGGCCAAGTGCGCAGGGACAAGCGATGATCAGCACCGAGACCGCCGAGGCAATCGCATAGACCAGCGCAGGTTCGGGCCCAAAGATCATCCACACAATGAAGGCAAAGATCGAGGTGCCGACCACAGTCGGCACGAAGATCGCCGAGACCCGGTCGGCCATGCCTTGGATTGGCGCTCGCGAACGCCGGGCGTTCGACACCATAGCCACAATTTGCGCCAGCACGGTATCAGCGCCGACCTTGCCCGCCTCGATCACCAAAGAGCCGTTCTTGTTGATCGTGGCCCCGGTCACCGTATCGCCCGGTCCTTTCTCAATCGGCATCGACTCGCCGGTCAGCATGCTTTCGTCCAAGGAGGACCGCCCCTCGATCACCACGCCATCCACAGGGACCGCATCGCCGGGGCGTACGCGAAGCCGGTCACCTTCCATGATGTTTTCCAAAGGTGCGTCGTATTCCGTGCCATCCGGCAGGATGCGCCGCGCGGTCTTGGGGGCGAGGTCCAAGAGCGCGCGGATCGCGTCACCGGTGCGTTCCCGCGCCCGCAATTCCAACACCTGGCCGAAAAAGACCAGAGCCACAATCACGACCGCCGCCTCGAAATAGGTGCCGACGCCATGCTCCATCTGGTAGGCCTGCGGGAAAAGGCCCGGCAGGAACACCGCGAAAAGCGAGTAGATATAAGCTGCAGCCACGCCGAGCGAGATCAGCGTCCACATGTTAGGGGAGCGATTCATGACCGAGTCCCAGCCGCGTTTGAAGAATGGCAGTGCCGCCCAAAGGACGATTGGCGTCGCCAGCACGAACTCCAGATAGCCCGCCGTCCGATGCCCGATCCAGTCCCGGATAGGCAGACCCACCATGGGGCCCATTGTCAGCACGATCAGCGGCACCGCTGCCGCCGCCGAGACCCACATCCGGCGCGTGAAATCCGTCAGCTCATGGCTGGGCTCATCCGACGGCAGCATTGGTTCTAGCGCCATGCCGCAGATCGGGCAGGCCCCCGGCGCGTCACGGACAATCTCAGGGTGCATCGGGCAGGTATATTGGGTGTTGGCAGGAGCTGTTTTCTTGCGCCCGGCGGCTCGGCCCGACGCATAGAACCACGGGTCGCCCTTGAACTTGGTCTGGCATTTCTCGGAACAGAAATGAAAGGTGGTGTCCCCGAATTCGGCGTGCCGCGTGTCGGGCTTGATCGCGACCGTCATCCCGCAAACGGGATCTTTGACCGTTTCACCAGCCGAACTATCGGATTTTGCGTGCTGATGATCGTGTTCCATGTCCTGCCAACTTTCTTTTGAATTATCTCACCGTGAGGCATCCAGTGACTGGAAGCTCAAGCTGTTTTAGATGTCCCCCGTATAGCCCTCGGCCATCAGGTTGGTTTTTTGGCCTTGGGCCTGATCGCGATCCAGAGCAGAGGCAATCCGGTGACAAGGCCAAGGCCGAGGACCGTCCAGGTGACTTGGCTCATGTCTACACTGGCCGCCTCGACGCCAACATGGGCAAGCAGGAAGCTCGCAGGTATGATTCCAGCCAGTGTTGCCAGCGCAAACCGCCAAGCATGCAGGCAACTCAGGCCTGCCGCATAGCTGATCATGTCGAAGGATACGAAAGGCATCAATCGGCTGGCAAACGCGGTCCCTGTCAGAGCGTTCTGCGATCCAAGCAGTCCGGCATCCACCGATGTGCCGAACAGGTGTTTGAGCGCATCGCGCCCGAGGACCCGCGCAAGTGCGAAGGCGATCAACGCGCCGAGTTCTGCCCCAATCACGACATAGACAGTGCCCCAGACATGCCCGTAGGCCGCACCAGCGGCCAGAGCGATCGGCGCGCTTGGGATCGGACTGGCGACCACGGCCACGGTCATGAGGCCAATGATCAGCAGGGTGCCCCAGATGCCCGCTTGCGCCACCAATGTTTCAAGCGCCTCGCGGTTCATCAGGTGCATGACATCAACCAGGACTGTAGACGCAAACCACCACACCCCGAGCAGGACAAGGCCAAGGCCTGCCATCGCTGCCAGAATACCGGTGCGCAGGCTCATCTCAAATCGCGGCCACGGCTTCCGCCAGCAGGTCTCGCACCTGTCCGGCGACAGCATGAAGGGCCGAATTTTCGATTGCTTGCATCGAAGCCACCGGATCTATCGCGCTGACCTCGATCCCGCCATCGACGGCGCGCAGGATCACATTGCAAGGCAACATCGCACCCACGCGCGGCTCCATTCCAATGGCGTGATGCGCCATCTTCGGGTTGCATGCACCGAGAATGCGGTAAGCTGGCATGTCGACATCCAGCTTTTTCTTCATCGTCGCCTTGACGTCGATCTCGGTCAGAATGCCAAATCCCTTTTCGGCCAGTGCCGCACGGGTGCGCGCGTCAACGGCGTCAAAACCGGCGTCCGTTATCAGGCGGTTGATTGTGTAGCCCATTGTATTTTCCTTTCCGTTTATTTCCGCAGGTATTTGACCAGCGCGGCAATGGCGAGGCCGACCAGTACAAGAATGACGATCATCCAGAGCCAGCCGAAACCCATGCCCCACCCCATACCGTATCCGTTCATCATCATTCTCTCCTTCTCTACGGGCCGCCCCGCGACGTGCAATAATGGCTTTGCAGCACCGCAGCGATTGCAGCCATTTCAGCTCCAATCATTTCAGAGTTATTGCCTGAGCTACGATACACATGGCGCTTCCAGTTACTGGAAGGTCAAGGACATCACGAAAGAATTGATTTCCCGCCGCAATAGACGGCACCAACGGACAAAATGTGCGTTCCAGCATAGGAGGGTTCCGAGTTGAGGGTTCCCAATCCTTACAGTTACTGTAAGGTCAGAAACTGTCTTTCGGAGGCTGGCGCCATGAATATCGGGAATATTGCACAGGCAAGCGGACTGCCTGCAAAGACGATCCGCTACTATGAGGAAATCGGGCTGATTAAGCCGCTACGAGGGGCAAACGGGTATCGCGCGTTCCGCGAAAGCGACTTGCACAAATTGACATTCCTTGCCCGGGCGCGATCGCTGGGCTTTTCGATTGAGGATTGTCGCGCACTTCTGTCGCTCTACGAAGATCGGGGCCGTGCCAGCGCCGATGTCAAACATCTGGCCCAGGATCATATTGGCCGGGTTGAGCAGAAAATCAGCGAACTTCAATCCATGCACAAAAGTCTTTCGGATCTGGTCAGGCGCTGTCATGGCGACGCCAGCCCCGACTGCCCGATCCTCGACGATCTGGCGGGGACCGGTTCATGATGCCATCCGGCCAAGCTGCCGCGAAGGGCAACCCCCGCGCCGAGGGCACGCCCGCTGAAGTCTTTCGCGCCTTCCTGAAACTGGGGCTCACGTCTTTTGGCGGCCCGATTGCCCATCTTGGCTATTTCCGCGACGAGTTGGTCACGCGACGCAAATGGATCGATGAGGCGGGATACGCTGACCTTGTGGCGCTGTGCCAATTTCTGCCCGGCCCGGCCAGCAGCCAGGTGGGCTTCGCGCTTGGCTTTTTGCGCGGCGGCCCGCTTGGCGCACTGGCCGCATGGGCGGCGTTCACGCTGCCATCGGCGATCCTTCTGGTCCTGTTCGCCTTCGGGGCCGCCGCGTTCGCGGGGCCGGTCGGTCTTGGCCTTGTTCACGGCCTGAAGGTGGTCGCCGTGGCGGTGGTGGCGCAGGCGGTCTGGGGCATGGCGCGGACCCTTGCGCCCGACCGCACACGGGCCAGCATCGCGCTTGCCGCCGTGCTGATCGTGGTCTTTGCGGGCGGATCCATGGGTCAGATCGCTGCCATCGTGATCGGCGGTCTGGCAGGCCTTTGGGCCTGTCGAAGTGGCAATGCGCCTAAAGTGGGACATCTGCAATTTCGCGTTCCAAAATCGGTTGGCCTCGGTGCGTTCGCCCTCTTCGGCCTGTTGCTCGTCTTGCTGCCACTGGCGGCCCACCTGTCGCAAGGCGTGGCCTTGTTCGATGCCTTCTACCGGTCCGGGTCGCTGGTGTTCGGGGGCGGCCATGTCGTGCTGCCGCTGTTGCAGGCGGAAGTGGTGCTACAGGGTTGGGTCAGCAATGACGCCTTCCTTGCCGGATACGGCGCAGCGCAGGCCGTTCCCGGCCCGCTTTTCAGCTTTTCCGCCTATCTCGGGGCGGTTGCAGGGCCCGCGCCGAACGGCATCCTCGGTGCCGCCATTGCGCTGGTGGCCATCTTTCTTCCGGGCTTTCTGCTGCTGATTGGCGCGCTGCCGTTCTGGGATGCGTTCCGGTCACGCCTTCTGGCACAGGCCGCGATGCGCGGCGCGAATGCGGCTGTCGTCGGCATCCTTGGGGCCGCCCTTTACGATCCGGTCTGGCAAGGCGCGGTCCTGACACCGCAGGATTTCGCGCTGGCCCTGACCGCTTTCCTGCTGCTCACTGTCTGGAAAGCATCCCCATGGATCGTGGTTGCCCTGACTGCGGCCGGGGGCGTTGCACTGGGTCTTTTGTAAAGGCGGCGGCTTGTAAACGCAGCCATTCGCTTCGACGGTTCTGGCTAGGCCGACCTTGCCTGCGCGGGCCACACCCGATGCAGATCGTCTATGATAACTGGATGGCGATGCGGATCGACCCCATGCTCGTGCAGATGCGGATGATCCGGCGCCAACTCTGGATGCGTGTGGGCCATGTCATCGACCAGATCGGCGGGCCAAAGCCTGAGTGCGGCCACGACGCCAATCATGGCCAATCCCGAAAGGATCAGGAAGGTGCTGTCCAGCCCGAACCTCGCTCCCGCCCAACCAGCCAGCGGATAGGTCAGCAGCCAGCACGCATGTGACAAGGCAAACTGCGCGGCGAAAATTACCGGCCGGTCTTCGGGCTGGGCGGACCTGCGCAGCAAGCGCCCGGTAGGGGTTTGGGTTAAGCTGTAGCCAAAGCCCAAGGCCAGCCAGAGGGCGGCAAGTGCGGGCAGCGATCCGACCATTGGCCCGAAAAGCATGCCAGTTGCCAAAAGTGCGGCCCCTGCGATCATCGGCGGGCGGTCGGGTATACGGTCGAGCAAGCGGGGCAGGATCACCGCCGCCACCATCGAGCCGGCCCCGAACGCGGCCAGCGCCAGCGCAACTTGGGTGTCGCCCAAGCCAAGCCCGGCTTGCACGATCACCACCGTGTTGACGATCACCATGGCGCCCGCCGCCGCCACGGTTAGGTTCAGCGCCAGAAGGCCGCGCAACCGGGGCGTGGCAAGGTAGATCCGGATGCCTCGGGTCGTGCGGTCCCAGACGCCACGCGGCGCGGCAGGTCGCGGGCTTGGCAGCGTCACCGTCAGCACCAGCGCCGCTGACGCAAGAAAGCCGATCACCGTGCCGCCGAACAGCACCGGAAAGCTGACCACCGTCAGCAGCGCCGCCGCCAGCATCGGGCTCAGCATGTTTTCCAGATCATAGGCGAGCCGCGAAAGTGACAATGCGCGGGTGTAGTCGGCCTCGTCCGGCAGAACGTCTGGGATCGTTGCCTGAAACGTCGGGGTGAACCCGGCCGAGGCGGCTTGTAGCAGAAAGATCAGCGTATAGACCTGCCAGATCTCGGTCACGAAGGGCAGCGCCACGGCCACTGTCGCCCGGATCAGATCCAACGCCACCAGCATGGTCCGCCGTGGCAGCCGATCCGCAAAGGCCGAGGCGATGGGGGCAAGTGTGACATAGGCCATCATCTTGATCGCCAACGCGGTGCCCAGCACCAGACCTGCATCCTTGCCCGCGATCTGCCAGGCCAGCAGGCCAAGGGCCACCGTGGCAAGCCCAGTGCCGATCAGCGCGATCACCTGTGCCGCAAAGAGATGCCGATAGGTGCGGTTGGCAAGGACCGAAAGCATGAAGCGTCTCCTAAAGCAGCTTGGCCAACGCGCGCAGCTCGGCAATATCGCCGTCGCTGCCATGCCCAAGGCAATGGTCGATATGGTCGTGGATCAAAATGCGCTTGGCCGCCGTGATGGCACGCTCGACCGCTAGCAACTGGGTTGCGATGTCGGCGCAGGGCTTTTCGGCCTCAAGCATCTCGATCACATGCCGCAGATGCCCGTCGGCCCGCTTCAGCCGCTTGATCAGATCGGGATGGGTTGCGTGCTGGTGCGGGTTTGTCATCGAACGATAATATCCCCCCAGGGGGGATCATTCAAGTCGACGAACGACCCCATCGTTTTCGCATTGCAGTGGCTTCGTGGCCTTCCTGCTCAACTGGATTGACGACAACAAACGCAGCGCGAGACATCACCCTCAAATCAAAACAGAAATAATGCAGTCTTCTAAGCAGGTTACGCTTTCTAGGCGCGGGTTGTAGAGGTGCGCGAAGCCCAGAGAAGGTTCGACGGCAGTCGCGTTCCCTCCGCCATTTATCCTCATGAAAGCGTTCTCTCGATCCGGCCCCGGCCCGATTTTTCCGTTATATTCAAGGGTTATGCGGGAGGGCTATTCACCGGCCCCTTCACCGGGAGGCGCGGAAGCGTTCTCTCCAGGCCGATATTCTCCGGACCTCATGACTGCGCCGATTTGGTGTTCAGGTTGTAAGTCTCTGATACAAAATGGTTTACCAAAAGTGCGGCTAAGCACTTCGACTTCGGTCTCTACCGCATTAAGGCGACCCGGTTCAAACCTCGCCAGTTGGGACGATGTTAGAATAAGAGCAGAAGTCGACGTTGTGGTAAGGTCGCTCGCAAGATCCGCAAACGAGGGAGGACGACAGCGTCCGACCTATCTTTTTGTTCAGTTTTTCCAGCCGCCTGCATTCCGTTTTTTTGGAAACAAAACCGAACTCTGGCAAGCTCTATCCATAGGCCGGACCAAAGCAAATCTGTGATGCCAAGGGCACCCCGGAGGTGATCACCTTCTTGGTTGATGTTGGATCCGACGCTTGCGCGCTAAGGCGCGCATCTCACCAATTTCCTGAAATTGCAGAGACGCACGACGTCCTGACCTGGCCACAAAAAGGCGCTGGACGCCTGGCCGCAAGGCAGGCGTCCAATGTCTATCGCGTGGCACGAGATCCGTGATCACCTCATGTTTTCTTCTTCAACTCTTGGTTTTCAACACACATTCGATGAGCTTCGGCGCAGCAGCGAGCCGCTCGAGCATTTTGCTGATCCGGCCGCAGTGCTGGACACGCTGCACGTCGGTTGCCGTGCGCCATCGCCCGCGCCGTGTCGATGGGTCGGAGGGGCATGTGATGGCGTTTCATGAAGCCCGGTTTCCTCACAATGTCAGTCGGGGCGCACGCGGCGGTCCGGAACGCCGCACACAAATTGTCGAACTGGCCTCCGGCGACGAGGAACGCAACGCGAGCTGTGCCAATTCGCGCCGCCGCTACGATGTCGCCTACGGCATCCGTCGCGCCGATGATCTGGCGGCGGTCGTCGCCTTCTTCGAGGCGCGCAATGGACGGCTGCACGGCTTCCGCTTCAAGGATTGGGGCGATTACAAATCTTGCCTTCCGTCCGGCACGCCATCGCCGAGCGATCAGGCGATTGGCATCGGCGACGGCGCGACAACCGGGTTCCAGTTGGAGAAGCGCTACGTCTCCGGCAGCCAGACATGGGTCAGGGCCATTGCCAAGCCGGTTGTCGATACCGTGCGCATCGCGCTCGACGGGGTGGAGCAGCCCTCTGGCTGGTCCGTCGATACCGCGACCGGCGTTGTCACCTTTGATACCGCACCGGTTTCTGGCGTCGCTATCTCCGCTGGTTTCGAATTCGACGTGCCGGTTCGCTTTGACACGGACGCGCTCGACGTGACGCTCGACCTCGAACGGCTGACCACGATCCGCTCCGGCGCGTCCACCTATCCGGCGGTACAGGCCTGTCGTGACCTTCTCGCGGATGTCCGCTCGATCCTCGGGTCGGCCACAAAGATCGGCTATGCGGCCGACTGGTCGGAATACTTCGGGCACCAGCCGGGCAACGGCAGCGGCGATGTGTTCTTCCACCTTGATCCGCTCTGGGCCGATCTGGAGATCGATTTCGTCGGCATCGACAACTACATGCCACTCTCCGATTGGCGCGACGGGTTCGAGCATGCCGACGCGGCAGAGGGCTGGCCCGCGATCTACGACAGGGCCTATTTACAGGCGAACATCGCGGGCGGGGAAGGCTTCGACTGGTTCTATGCCAGCGACGCCGACCGCTCAGCGCAGGTCCGCACGCCGATCACGGATGGGGCGGCGGTCAAGCCGTGGGTCTTCCGTTACAAGGACCTCCGCGCCTGGTGGTCGAACCCGCATTACAACCGCCCGAGCGGAGTGGAGAGCGGAACTCCGACGGCATGGGTGCCACAATCCAAGCCAATCTGGTTCACCGAGCTCGGCTGTCCCGCCATTGATCGCGGCACCAACCAGCCGAATGTATTCTTCGACCCGAAATCGTCAGAGAGCTTCACGCCGCATTTCTCGCGGGGCTGGCGCGACGACGCCATCCAGCGCGCCTATCTCGAGGCGACCTATCTCTGGTGGGGTGATACTGGGAACAATTCCGTCTCCGGCGTCTATGGCGGACGCATGGTGCATGTGCCCAAATGCGCCGCCTGGACCTGGGATGCCCGGCCGTATCCGTTCTTTCCGGCTCTGTCCGACGTGTGGACAGACGGTTCGAATTGGCGGCTCGGTCACTGGCTGACCGGACGGCTCGGTGCGATGTCGTTGGCCGCGCTCGTCCGCCACCTCTGCCTGCGTGCGGGAATGCCCGAGGCTCGGATCGACGTCACCGGCCTCTGGGGCGCGATCGAAGGTTATGCGATTGGCGCACTGGAATCCCCGCGCGCCTCAATCACCACACTGTCGCGGCATTTCGGCTTCGACGCGGTGGAGACCGAGGGCATGATCCGCTTCGTCATGCGCGGCCGGGCCTCCGTCGCCAGGCTCGGTGCCGACGATCTCGTGGCCGCCCGCGAGGGCGAACTGCTGGAACTGACGCGCGGCCAGGAGACCGAGCTGCCGCAGGCGCTGAAATGGCAGGTCGCCCGCGCCGACGAGGATTACGATGCGGCGCTCGTCGAGGCGCGGCGCATCACCGTGGACACGACCCGCATTGCCTCGGAGTCCTTCCCCATGGCGGTGCCGCCCGAGGAGGCCGATCGCCGCTGCCGCCGCGCGTTGATGGAGGCGTGGGTGGGGCGCGAGACGGCGGCGTTCCGTCTGCCGCCCTCGCGCCTCGCGCTCGATCCGGCCGACGCGATCCGGCTGGAGCATGACGGGCGGCCGGCGGATCTGCGGCTCGTCTCCATCGCCGACGCCGAGGCGCGCGGCATCGAGTCGGTCCGCCAGGACCGGGCGACCTACGATCTGCCGCCCGGCGATCCCCGCGCGGCGTCGCTGACGCGGGCCGTGGTGTTCGGCGCTCCGGATGCGGTGCTGATGGACCTGCCGCAGCTGACCGAGGACCAGCCCGCGCACCGGCCGCTGGTCGCGGCAGAGACGCCGCCCGCGCGCGAAGTGCTGGCCGACAGCCGCACCATGAAGGGGGGCGGCGCGGCCGGAGTGGCGACGCTGGGCGCAGCCGGGGTCGAGGTGGCGCAGAGCGTCCTGGCCGAGACCCAAACCGCCATCCTGCCGCTGGTGCCGTATCTCGATACGCTCCGCTGGGTGTTCATCGTCGTGGCACTCGGCGGCATCGCGGTCACGATCTACGCCCGGCTCGACGATTGGAAAAAGGGGCTGCGATGATCGCCGCGCTCCTCACCGGGTTCGCCGCCAGCCCATGGATGCGGGCGGCGTTGCGCTATGGCGCGATCGTCCTCGCCGTGCTCTTGTTTCTGCTTGCGCTTCGGCGGTCCGGCGAGCGAGCGGGACGCCTCGCTGAACGCCTCAAGACAACGGAGAAGGCCAATGATGTCCAACGCCAGATGCTGGAGGCGGCAGCTCGCCGCCCTCGCGATCGCAACGAGCTTGCTGACCGGTTGCGCGACGGTCGGTTCTAACGGTGAGCTGGGGGCCTGTCCGCCCGTCATCGAATACAACCGCGAGGTTCAGGCCCGGGCGGCCGACGAACTGAACTCATTGCCGGATGGCTCGGCCATTGCCGAGATGCTGAGCGACCACGCGGTCATGCGGGATCAGACGCGCGTGTGTTCTCGTCCCTGATCAGGAGCCGAAATACAGCTTCGAGGTCAGGCGGCAGCGTAGCTGGTGAAGACCTCGTTGGATCCGTCGCGCCGGATCAGGAACACGTCGTAGGCCTCGCGCTCGCTTTCCGGCCCCATGCCGGGCGATCCGTACGGCATGCCGGGCACCGCCAGGCCCACCGCGTCAGGTCGCCCATCCAGCAGACGGCGGATGTCGGCGACAGGAACGTGGCCCTCGATCATGTAGCCATCGACGCTTCCCGTATGGCAGGAGAACATCTCCTGCGGGATGCCGTTGTCCAGCTTGTAGCGCATCAGAAGCGTCCCAAGGCTGCTCTCGGTCGTGACAGCGAACCCGTCGTTTTCGAGGATCTGGATCCACGCCGAGCAGCAGCCGCAGTTCGGATCTTTCAGCACATGAATTGCAGGTCCCGCACCTTGTGCCAGCGTAGGCAGGGGCGACGCGGCCAGCAGTGCTGTCCCGCCGATCAGGATCGTGCGGCGCGAGAACAAGTCTTTGGTCATTTGGTTTTCCTTTCTGATGGTCTGGGCTGCTTGCAAGTCAGAGATCGACCCGCCTGAGTCGCAGGGCGTTGGTGATCACCGAGACGGAGGACAGGCTCATCGCCGCCGCCGCGATCATCGGCGAGAGCAGGAGGCCGGTCACGGGGTAGAGCAGCCCCGCTGCGATCGGCACTCCGAGTGCGTTGTAGGCGAAGGCGAAGAAGAGGTTCTGCTTGATGTTGCGCAAGGTTGCCCGGGCCAGCTTGCGTGCGCGGACAATGCCCATCAGGTCACCGCCCAGCAGGGTGATCCCGGCACTTTCCATCGCGACATCCGCGCCAGTCCCCATGGCGATGCCGACATCGGCGGCGGCCAGCGCGGGGGCGTCGTTCACGCCGTCGCCTGCCATCGCGATCTTGCGGCCGTCGCGGCGCAACTGGTCGATCAGGTCCTTCTTGGCCTCGGGAAGGATGCCCGCGCGCACCTCGTCGATCCCGAGCCTGCCTGCCACGGCCCTCGCCGTGCGCTCGTTGTCGCCCGTGGCCATGATGACGCGCAGGCCCTGGGCGTGCAGTTCCCGGATCGCCTGGGCCGTGGACTCCTTGATCGGGTCGGCCACCGCCACGATGCCAGCAAGCGCGCCATCCACCGCGACGAACATCGCGGTCTTGCCCTCGGCGCGCAGGGAGTCGGCCTTGGCTTCGGCCGCAGCCGTGTCCAGCTGCATCTCCCTCATCATCGCGGCATTGCCGAGCGCCACCGCGCGCCCGCCGACGCGGCCACGCACGCCCTTGCCGGTGACGGCATCGAAATCGGCGGCGTCCTGGCGCGTGGCGCCTTGCGCCTCGGCGCCCTCGACGATCGCCTCTGCGAGCGGGTGCTCAGAGCCCCGCTCAAGGGCTGCAGCCAGCGACAGCAGGTCGGCTTCGGGCACATCTCCGAGTGCTACGGTATCCGTCAGCCTCGGCTTGCCCATGGTCAGCGTACCGGTCTTGTCCACGATCAGCATGTCGACGCTCGCCATGCGTTCCAGCGCCTCGGCATCCTTGATCAGCACGCCAGCCTGCGCCCCGCGTCCCGCCGCCGTGGTGATCGAGATCGGCGTCGCGAGACCCAGCGCGCAGGGGCAGGCGATGATCAGCACCGACACGGCCGAGGCGATGGCGAAGACCAGCGCCGGCTCGGGGCCGAATATCAGCCAGACGACGAAGGCGAGAATGGCGACTGCCACCACCGTCGGGACGAAGACCGCGGAGACCCGGTCCGCCAGCCCCTGGATCGGCGCGCGGGACCGGCGCGCGTTCGACACCATCGCCACGATCTGCGCCAGCACCGTATCGGCGCCGACCTTGCCCGCCTCCATCACCAGAGAGCCGTTCTTGTTGATCGTGGCCCCGGTCACCGCATCGCCCGGACCTTTTTCGACCGGCATCGACTCGCCGGTCAGCATGCTTTCGTCCAAGGACGATCGGCCGTCGATCACCGTCCCGTCCACCGGCACGGCATCGCCGGGGCGCACCCGCAGCCAGTCTCCCTCCATGATGTTTTCCAGCGGCGCGTCGTATTCTGTGCCGTCCGGCAGGATGCGCCGTGCGGTCTTCGGCGCCAGATCCAGAAGCGCGCGGATCGCATCCCCGGTGCGTTCTCGCGCGCGAAGTTCGAGAACCTGGCCGACGAAAACCAGCGCCACGATCACGACCGCCGCCTCGAAGTAGGTGCCCACGCCGTGGCCCATCCGGTACTGTTCCGGAAACAAACCCGGCAGGAAGGTCGCGACGATCGAATATAGGTAAGCCGCCGCCACGCCGATGCTGATCAGCGTCCACATGTTGGGGCTGCGGTTCACGATCGAATCCCAGCCGCGCTGAAAGAACGGCAAGGCGGCCCAGAGAATGATCGGCGTCGCGAGAACGAACTCGAGATAGCTCGCTGTCTGGTGCCCGATCCAGTCGCGCACCGGCAGGGCGACCAGTTCGCCCATAGTCAGGATGATGAGCGGCACCGCGGCGGCCGCCGAGATCCACATTCGGCGGGTGAAATCCGTCAGCTCTTCGCTGGGCTCGTCCGAAGGCACCATCGGCTCGAGCGCCATGCCGCAGATCGGGCAGGCCCCCGGTGCGTCGCGGACGATCTCGGGGTGCATCGGGCAGGTGTACTGGACGTCGGCCGGGGCTGCCTTCTTCTGCCCGGCAGCGCGGCCTGAGGCATAGAACCAGGGATCCGCCTTGAACTTTGCCTGGCATTTCTCCGAGCAGAAATGGAACGTCTCGTCCTGGAACTCCGCGTGACGTCCGTCCGGCTTGACTGCGACCGTCATCCCGCAGACCGGGTCCTTTGCCGTCTCGGTCCCCGCCGGGATATCGGGCGCCGTGTGATGATGATCGTGCTCCATGGTCTGCCAGCCTTTCGGTATCTCGTTTCAGCTTGCGGCCTCCAGCCGTTGGAGGCTCAAGCCCTTTCAATGATGATCCTGAGCGCCCGTTTCAGGCCTCCGCAGCATCGCCACCCAGAGAAGCGGCAACCCCGTCACAAGCCCCAACCCGAGCACCGCCCATGTCGCCCGGCCCATGTCCCCGCTGACCGCCTCGCCGCCGAAATGCGCCAGTAGGAAGCTTGCCGGAATGATCCCGGCCAGCGTTGCCAGCGCGAAACGCCAGGCGTGTAGTCGGCTGAGCCCTGCCGCGTAACTGATCATGTCGAAGGACACGGACGGCATCAGGCGGCTGGCGAAGACCGTTGCCGTCAAAGCGGCTTGCGAACCGAGCAACCCGGCATCGACGCGGTCGCCGAACACCCGCCGCAGCACATCATGCCCCAGCACCCGTGCGAGGCCGAAGGCGATCAGCGCCCCGAGCTCGGCGCCGATCACGACCTGGACGGCACCCCAGACATGCCCGTAGGCCGCGCCGGCAGCCAGCGCGATCGGAGCACTCAGGATCGGGCTGGCCACGACCGCGACAGTCATCAGCGTGACGATAAGCACCGGCCCCCAGAGCCCGGCGCGCTCCACCAGCCCCTCTAGGCGCTCGCCATCTAGCAGTTCGCGTGCCTCGGCAAAGACCGAAGGCGCGAAGAGCCAGAACCCGAGCGAGACGATCCCGAGGATCGCCAGCACTGCGAGGATGACGGTGCGCAGGCTCATCTCAGATCGCCTCGACGGCCTTCGCCAGAAGGTCGCGGACATCGCCCGCCACGGCGGTCAGCTCCGTGTTCTCGATCGCCTGCATCGACGCCACCGGGTCGATGGCGCTGACCTCCACGCCACCCTCTACTTCGCGCAGGATGACATTGCAGGGCAGCATCGCGCCCACCCGTGGTTCGAGCCCGATGGCCTGATACGCCATCTTCGGGTTGCAAGCCCCGAGGATGCGGTAGGCCGGCATTTCGACGTCGAGCTTCTTCTTCATCGTCGCCTTGACGTCGATCTCGGTCAGGATGCCGAAACCGTTGTCGGTCAACGCCGCGCGGGTGCGGGCCTCGACGGCGTCAAATTCTGCGTTCGCTATCAGGCGGTTGATCGTGTAGTCCATTGTTGTTCCTTTCGGTTCATGACTTCTACTCCAGCAGCGCAATCTGCTCTCCACCGGGCTGCGGCGTCATTCAACTTCGGCGCGGGGTGTGCCCGCGGGTGCCTCGCCATTCGCCTCGATGTCTGCGATGTAATTCTTCATTTCAGCAATTTCGCTGAGCTGTGCCTCGATGATCGCATCGGCCAGTGCCCGAACCCTCGGGTCCGAGATATTGGCCCGCTCGCTGGTGAGGATGGCGATGGAATGGTGTGGAATCATCGCTCGCATCCAGGCAAGGTCGTCGACCGTCTCCTGGCTGCGGACAAGCCACAGCGACAGGGCGAAGGATGCAGCAGCGCCCGCGAAGATCGCGAAATTGACCTTCTTGTTGGAATACATGCCCAGCATGAAAGCGAGCATGATGATTGCCATCACCGCACCCATATAGATCGCCATCCACATCCTCGTCTGCGAAAAGAAGATGTGGTCGAGCGCGTAGGTGTTCAGATACATCAATCCAAACATCACAACCGTCGAAGTCGCGATCATTGCAAAGAAACGTCCGTAGTTCATATCTCACCTCCTGAACGAATGTTACTGCAAGTTAAGCGCATTCAGCAAAACAACGATGCCCATGGCTTTTCCGGGCAGGGAAGCCCTCACTTGCGCAGATATTTTACCAGCGCGGCAATCACGAGATCGACCAGCATAAGGTTAACGATCATCCAGAGCCAACCGAAGCTCATTCCCCAACCTATCATCGAGCCCGTGTTGTCGCCGTTCATTATTTCATTCTCCGTGTTTTTTATCCGCAGGATCGGCTTCGTAACTGACCCTTGCGACAACATGGGACAGGACGTCGGGGCGATCGGTCCGAGCGCCCCGACTAAGTCAGACCGAAGCAGTGACCGCGAACTCGGTCATCATGCCCGAGGCGAGGTGCGGCATGTGGTGACAGTGCAGCATCCAGCGCGCGGCCTCGCCGGCATCGAGCGCGACATCGACCATAGACATCGGCGGCACATGAACCGTGTCGCGCAGCGCACCGGCAACACGTCGCCCGTTCAACCCGACGATCTGGAACACATGGCCGTGCAGATGCATCGGGTGGGCCATCATCGACATGTTGTGGAACGACAGCACGACGCGCTCGCCGCTGCGTGCGGTGATCGGCTGGTGCTGGCCCCAGACGGCTCCATTGATCGTCCAGACATAGGGCTGCATCGAGCCGCCCAGCATCAGCATCTGGCTGCGATCCACCGGCCGGTCCGGCAGGGCATTCAGCGTGATCAGGCGGGCCTCCTGCGCCAGATCGGTGTCGAAAGCGGGCGCTTCGGACGGCGCGACGGCATCTAGGCGCTGGACCTCGGCACCCTGCGTGGCGAGGATGAGCCCGGTGCGCTCCCGCGCCCCTTCGCGTAGCGCAAGAATCGGCCAGGCGCCGCCCTCGTTCGGCAGATCGATTTCGATGTCCAGACGCTGGCCCATCGCCAGCCCGAACCGGCTGCCGGCAAGCGGCTGCACCGCATGACCGTCCACTGCGACGAGGCGTGCCTCGGCCGTCCCGGTCTCGACCCAGAACACCGTCGCCGCGGCGGCGTTGATGACCCGGAGCCGGATGCGCCCGCCACGCTCGACCCGCACCACCTCGGGATCCGACAGCGTCCGGTCATTGGCGAGATACGCGTCCCAGTCATAGTCGTTCAGGTCCATGGCCATACCGCCCATCTGGCCGCCCATGCCCATCATCCCGCCCATGCTCGGCATATTGCCCATCGGCATGCCGCCCATGGCACTGTGATCCATGCCCTGCATCGCACCCATTCCGCCCATGGGCATGCCCTGCGCGGCTGGCGCACCGGGATCGGCGCCATGGCCAACGCCGTGTCCGCCGCCGATTTCGGCGAGAACCTCCTCGGGAGACTTGAAGGAGAAGTCATGCAGGAACATCACGACCTCCTGCCGGTCTGCTGCCAGATCCTCCTGCGTGCGCACGATCAGCGGTGCGGCGAGTTGTTGCATCTCCTGTATCGGCACATGGCTGTGCATCCAGTGGGTGCCCGGCCGCGCCTCGAAATCGTAGGATCGGGTCTCGCCCGGCGCGAGCAAGGGCATCGGCATGTCCGGCACGCCGTCCTGTGCATTGGGCGGGATCTGACCATGCCAGTGGATGATGGTCCCCACGTCGAGATCGTTGGACAGATCGACCCGGAACCTCTGGCTGGGGTCGAGGACCAGGCCTTGGCCGCCGGGGCCTGCAAGACCGAAGACGGTCGCGGCGCGCCCGTCGATGTCGAGGGTGCGGGTTGCAGCCGAAAGGGAGATTGGGGCCACGCTCTGCGCGAAGGCAAGGCGGGGCATCTGGGCCGCAGCGATGGCTGCCGCACTTGCGGCAAGAAAGCCGCGTCGCGAAAGGGTATTCATGGTCGTCTCCTCGGGACATGCCGTCCCGTTCATCAAAACCGATGGGACGCCACGGGCACCGGCCCGGGCGCGCTCAGAGGAGACGGAGTTTCGGAGGTCGCTCGTTCAGTCCGGGCGAACTGCTGACATGGCTGGGCTCGGACGGAAGATCGTGGCTGGCAGGCCCGAACGCGTGGCCGGTTTCAGCACCCGGCATCGTCAGAACGACCGACAGGCCCGCGCAGACGAACTCGCACATTCCGGCATCAGCCGATCCACAATGCTGGCCGCCGTCGCAGGACGGATAAACGTCGGCCGAAGCGTGCATCATTTCGCCCGCATGGACCGCGTGATCCGCCTGCATGCCAACCATGCGCGCCGCATGCGCTGCACTGACCGTGGCGACAACGGCGATCGCGAGTATGGCAAGGATGCTGATGAGGCGCGCGAGCATGCCTGAAAGATAGGCGCTGCTCACGAGAATGTCCATTGTGCGAAGCGGGGAATCTCAGGCAGAACGTCAACTCGGCGTGAAGTGACCCGGTTGCGCAGGATTGCGGCATCGGCGGTCTCGAGCGCCACGTCGGTTCCGGATCCCATCGCCACGCCGACATGCGCCGAGGCCAGGGCTGGGACGTCGTTGATGCCGTCGCCGACCATGAGGACCCGGCCATTCGCCACCATCTCGCGGATTGCGGCGACCTTGTCCTCGGGCATCAGTTCGGCGCGGTGCTCGATGCCGACCTGGCCTGCGATTGCGGCGGCGGTACCATCATCAGCACCGGGCCGAGATCGAGGCGGTCGTGCAAGGCGCCGACCGTGACACCGCATTCGACACGCTGACTGCCAGCATCGGTGCGGCGCTCGCCGCCGACCGCACGCTGGGCGGCCGTTGCGACTGGGTCGAAGCGGAATGAACCGCCCCGGGTTCACCGGAGGGCAAAACTCTCGGAGAATTGCCCGTTATGGAACAGAATCAAAAGAAGACCTCGAAGCCATTTTCACCCGTTGCCTGACAGTGCATTGCAAATGCACGAGAAGGTGAGTTCCGCGAGCGTGCGGTTCGGTTGGTTATGGAGCACCGCGATGATTATCAGTCTGAGGCTGCGGCGCTGACAGCGATCGCTGGTAAATTGGGTTGTTCGCCGGACAGCCTTCGCGTTTGGATGCGTCAGATCCAGCGTGATGGTGGCGAGCGACCGGGCCCTACCAGCGCTGAGATTGCACGGATCAAAGAGTTGGAGCGAGAAGTGCGCGAACTGCGCCAAGCTAATGAGATCTTGCGTAAGGGTGAGCCAGTGAAGGCGCCACTGGTTCAAGCCCACTGGCGAACGCTTATTTTGCCCAGCCCCCTCTCGCGGTTTGCTTGCAAACCGCTGCCGGGCAACGGGAGCTCGACCGCCCATTTCGCAAATGATTGCTTTTATTGAGGAAAGCCGTGAAGCACTCGGGGTCGAGCCAATCTGCAGAGCGCTGCAGTTTGCCCCTTCTGTTACCCGGCAGGCGAATTGCACAGCAATTCTGCCGAGAGGGCACCTATTATGACCGGCGTGCCATCTTGTTCGACCCGGATCGAGCATCGCCCCGGGCCAAGTCTGATGCCGCCCTGAGCCTCAAGATCGACAAGGCTTGGACCGACAACTGCAAACTTTACGGTGCGCGGAAAGTTTGGCACGTTCTCCGGCGAGGCGGCGAAGACGTTGCCCCCCTCTCGGCAGATTTGCTGTGCAAATCGCCTGCCGGGCAACGGCTGCACCGTGGAACGCTTGATGCGCAGTTTGGGCCTCAGAGGCGTGGTTCGAGGCAAAAAGGTCATCACCACGAACCCCGACACGTCTCAGCCCTGCCCAGACGATAAAGTGAACCGGTTGTTCAAGGCGGATCGTCCAAACAAGCTATGGGGCGAGCCATTGGAACGCCATTGTTCTTGAACCAATGGCGCACAATGGCTCGATCATAGACGTTTTCGCA